>VMSP01000131.1 GCA_013792135.1 Desulfocapsa sp.
AGATATCAATGGCAGCTGGAACACCTTGCGCAATACCCTCTCGGTGCAACAACGGATTACCGCGACCTTTAAACAACGTGATGGACGGACCCTGCATGTCCGCAAAAGTACCCTGGCCGAACCAAAGCTGAAAGCTATTTACACCGCATTGGGAATTCCAGCGCAGCCATTAGGAGTCCGAAAATTAATCGTTTGAGATCTTAAATTTACAAATGTAGTGCCACTCAGATTTTTTTGATGTCGTAATTTACTGATTTGGTTATTATTTTTTTTGACGTTGTTAAACTCTGGTTGAGAAGAATCCCGCCTCGGAGCGGCTGCAAAAGGATGCTTCATTCGTATTTTCACAACTCAGCGATAAGGAAAAAGCAAAACTTGACAAGACAACCGAGAGTCCGGACGCTACTAATGTCGGCGGCTTGAGAGGATTTATCCAAACAGTTCGTGAAGAGTTTGAGGAAGAAATTTCAGAATTTGAACGAAAAAAAGAAGAAAGCGAAAAACATCTGCGTGAATTTATCAGCGCCGATTCCAAATTGGATGCCAATTCTTCAGTCTTTCTTGTTTTAAGAAAATGGAATTCTTATACTCCGGCTCTCCCCTTGGATGGCGGCGAAAAAAGTGTTGGTGGGGGGTATTTTCTTTACCAGTTAGGCAAAGGGACGGTGATTGATCCGGGCTACAATTTCATTGAGAATTTTCACAGGGCCGGATGCCGGTTACAAGATATTGACAACATCGTTATCACCCATGCCCATAATGATCACACCATTGACTTTGAATCTCTTCTAACCCTGCTCCATCAGGCCCATAAGGAGAAAAAAAGAACCGGGAAAAGGGTAAATCTCTACCTGAATCAAGGTTCCATGTTGAAGTTTGCCAGCCTGATTGATTGGCGAGCCAAGAGGTATATCGGCGATATTTTTACAATCAACCCCGGTGACACTTACCGCCTGAACGACAATAGCACGGTGATGACAGCATTACCCGCCTACCACGATGAAATCGTGACCAGGTATTATTCGGTAGGGTTGCATTTTTCTTTCACTTTTGGTGAAGATGACAAACGAAACCTGTTGCTTACCTCTGACACGGGGCTGTATCCACCCAGTGAAAAAGGTGAAGACGACCTAGGGCAGCAATCCTCTAAAATGGAAATTTTTGAACTATACAAACAGATCAGTCCAGATTTAGTTACAGACATCGATATCCTCATCCCACATCTCGGTTCTATAGGAAAAAAAGAGTTGAGTGTGGTGAAGGACATGAAATGGCAGCCCGAGGATATTCTCTATGGAAATCATCTTGGTGTGCTGGGTGTACTCCGACTTATTTCCGTGATCAAACCTAAACTGGCATTAGTAAGCGAATTTGGAGAAGAGCTTAAAAACTTCCGTTATGATCTCTTGCTTCTCATGAAAAAAGTGATGGGAAAAGTCATACCTGGTCATTCCATTAATATCCTGCCTGCCGATCTACCCTTTATCTACAACATTCGCGAGAGAACTGTTTTTTGCGTTGATACGGAAGAAATGGCCGAAGCTGCAAATATCAAGTTTGAAGAAGAAACCGGGACTTTCTACTATTACTGTGAGGATCATGAAAGAAAGAAGTTCAAGAGTCTGAAAGAACGTTTTGAAAACACAACCCAAAGACCTTATCTGAAGAAAGATGTTATGCGATAAGCTCAGCTTCAAGGAAGAAGGGGACGTTCATAACATTATAAGATTGTCCCCAACCAGACGTTCGAGCGGGCAAGCCGCTAAACTTGAAATTAGTTCAAATCATGATATAGACGAAAAAGAAAGAACGAAAAGACTTGTTCAGGAAAGACAATTCCAACCGGAAATACTGGCTAAAAATTAGAAGGGGGGAGCTATGACTACTATTCTCGTACATGGAACTCTTGCAACCGGCGCAAGCTGGTACCAGGATTCCTGGGAAGGAAATGGATTTCTTGCCGGTCTTTGTGGAGGTATGAAAGAGGCTTCTGGCTGGCATGATGCATGGATAGTCAATGGTAAACCTGTAGGGGAATATCCCGATCTTGGAGGTGTTTATGAATGGAATGGTCTGGCAGAGGGGATCTATCGAGGCATCGCTGCTCAGCAACTGGCAGCATATCTGAATATTGTAGCTGGCCTTACAGATGAACCTATTCGTATAATTGCCCATAGCCATGGTTGTAATGTTGTTAAACTGGCAATTTCCTTGCCAGAACTTTCAAACAACGTATTTATAAATCAGGCAGTTTTTCTTGCCTGTCCACATTTCTATGAAGATAAATATGTGCAGGAAGAATTATCTGGGTTGGATAAATTTGATATAAGAAAGGTCCATAAAGCATATAAAAAAAAGGGCTATCGATTCCGTTATAAGATAGATACACAACGCTTTGGACGCATACTCAATATTTACTGTAATAAAGATACTGTACAGGTGGATTTGGCCCAAAGCTTATCTGGTGGCCAGGTTCCTTTGACAGGAAGTTTCTGGGAAAACGTAAAAAAACAGCTGACTGAAGGGATACATGAACTACCTATGGCATCCAGATGGGATCTGGATGAAGAAGCAAGCCACCTATATGAGAATCTGGAAGTTCAGGTAGAACCGAAATGTAGCGGTACAAAAACACATAGTGTTATGCACGGTTCTACCATTGGCGCAATGACCGGATTTTGGCTCAACAGCAACTTACATATTCAGGAAGTATTGAACCGCATTGATCTATCTGTATTGCCATGCCATGATACTGGTGATTAAAAGAAGAAGAGAAAAGGAACAAGGAGATGAAACATGGGTTCATGTCCTCAACGAGCTGAAATAAATAACCATATAATATACCGGGATTACAGATGGTACGGGCAGCTACAACTTTGGTGGGGGAGTGCTGAGTTCGATTCGCTTCGGAGATTTCTGGGTCCATAGCGAGTTGAGTTCTCTGATTAATCGGGAGAATAGCGACAACTACAACTTTGGCGATGTTACCAAGCTTGGGGCAGCCCTGCACTATACTCCCAATTATGATGTGATGCTTGGTTTGGAGCTTGATGCCACCAATACCGGCAAGAATGAGTTCAATGGGGTAACCATGGACAACAGCGGAGGCCAGGCCGTCACTTTAACCGCTGTCGGCAGCTGGCGCTACCTCTCCGCTCTGGGCGGAAATTTTACTGTGAACGGGAGTTATGGACAACCCCTCTATCAGGACGTTAACTGGTACGGCCTGGAGACCAACTACGCAGCCACGGTGATGCTTACTTTTTCGCACAAGCTCGAATATTGATGATTTTTTGTTTGGTATGCTTATTACCTGGAGGGAGAATTTTTACAACGATAACCCAGAAGTCTTCGAGCAACCTTACTACCTTTAAAAATACCTCAAAAAAGCAAGGTATCAAGTCTCCGTTTGACACATGTCGTCTATTTCTGACATATAACTCCAGAAGCAGGTCATAGCAAAAAGTCAAACGGAGTCTTGATACCTTTTTCTTCTCTCCAAGAAACTGTTGGATTTCCTCCCCTTCAACTGTGCAAATCCTGTTTCAACACATGTTCCCCATAGGCTGTAACAAGGCTTGCCTCCCGGATCACCCCCACTGCTTTGCGCGGATTATTCGCTCTGACTACGGGCATCAGGGTATAGGGATGTTCGGCAAAGAGATGGAAGACACGTTCCATATCATCATGTTCATTTACTGTCACCAGATCCCGGCTCATGAAATCAGCGGCACACATGTCTGACTGCAGCT
>VMSP01000134.1 GCA_013792135.1 Desulfocapsa sp.
AGCTGCAGTCAGACATGTGTGCCGCTGATTTCATGAGCCGGGATCTGGTGACAGTAAATGAACATGATGATATGGAACGTGTCTTCCATCTCTTTGCCGAACATCCCTATACCCTGATGCCCGTAGTCAGAGCGAATAATCGGCGCAAAGCAGTGGGGGTGATCCGGGAGGCAAGCCTAGTTACAGCCTATGGGGAACATGTATTGAAACAGGATTTGCACAGTTGAAGGGAGAGGAAATCAAACTAGAGTGGACCCAAATTTTATCAATAGCCTATGCGTTACCACAGTTGTTGGTCGTCATTTCCGGTGAAGAAGATGTGCCATGTATTAGAAGTTTCACAGATCGATTATTACCGTTGGATAATTCTCTTGTGGATTCGGTCCAGTCGATAATGGCAGTGGCTGCTGCCAACAAAAATATTTCCATATTTCCTTACAGATAGTTGCCGACCTCGACAAGTTACCAGAGTTTGTTGAGGGAGACGAGCTTCGCTTGCGGCAGGCATTGGTCAATCTGGTCAGCAACGCCATCAAGTTTACAGAGCAAAGTACTATTATCATTTAAGAGATAGTGGCTTTTAAGTATTCAGTGCACCCAGCCCCCAACGATCATATTGAGGAGGGGGCAACCTGCTCCGCAGTTCTTGGAGCAGGCTGCCTTAAGTTTTCTTTCTGTTCAGAGGTTACTCTCTCTGTTTCTGATTCAGTATGGCCGGGAGGAAAATACTCCAGGGGAATCCCCCCTCAAAAGTCGCAATGACCGTACAATCTGCGCTGATTGCGGCTGTCGTATAGATACTTCCACCAAGCGTACCGCCGCAGGTGCCGGTTACGCTATTAAGGGTATAGTGCGGATTCGTGCTGATTATACAGGTTGAGTTGGAACCAAAGACAACAGGATTCGGCTCACAACTCACTCCCCCACCGGAAACGGGCGATGCGGAGGCAGTTATGGTGTAGTATCCCATTGTAAAGGTGGCTGTGCAGTTCTTTGCCGTATCCATGGTCACGACGCCGTCCAAGCAGTCCGCATCCCCGCTCCAGCCGGTAAAGCCCGAGCCTGCATCCGCTATGGCGGTCAGAGTCACTCCCGTATTGTAATCATAGTCTTCGCTGCAGTCTCCCGGGCAGTCAATACCTTCGGGACTACTGGTTACCTTACCGGTGCCTGTTCCGACAGTATTAACCATCAGACTGAACTGGTCTATGACAAAATTCGCAACGACCGTACAGTCTGCTGTGATTGCGGTTGTCGTATAGATACTTCCGTCAAGCTCACCGCCGCAGGAGCTCGTTACTGTATCAAGAGTATAGTACGGATTCGTGCTGATTGTACAGGTTGAGTTGGAACCAGAAAGAACAGGATTCGGAACGCAGTTCACTCCCCCCCCCTCCGCGGGTGATGCGGAGGCAGTGATGAGATATCCCACTTCAAAAGTGGCTATGCAACTCTTTGCCGCATCCATCGTCACAATACCGTCCGAGCAGTCGGCATCATCCCCACTCCAGCCAGTAAAGGCAGAGCCTGCATCTGCTGTGGCGGTCAGGGTAACCACTGTATTGTAATCATAGTCTGCACTGCAGTCGCCCGGGCAGTCAATACCTTCTTCTGGACTGCTGCTTACCATACCGGTACCTGTCCCCTCAAGAGACACCGTCAGGCTGAACTGGTCAAGGACAAAATTCGCAACGACCGTACAGTCACTTTCAATACTGCCAGTAGTGTAATCCCAGGTACCGTCACCATTGTCACTCGGCGGCGCACCTGCTGGACAGGTGCCCGTTACTGTATCAAGGGTATAGAACTGATTCGTGCTGATAGTACAGTTTGAGATGGAATCATAGAGAACAGGATTCTCGCAGATTACTCCCCCCCCGGCAGCAGGCGAGGCGGAGGCGGTGATGGTGTATAATAGCTTTGTAAAGGTGGCTGTGCAGCTCTTTGCCGCATCCATGATCACAATGCCGTCCGAACAGTCAGCATTCCCGCTCCAGCCGGTAAAACCCGAGCCTGCATCCGCTATGGCGGTCAGGGTCACCTCCGTATTGTAATCATAGTCTACGCTGCAGTCGTCCGGGCAGTCAATACCTTCTGGAGTGCTGCTTACCGTACCGATGCCTGCCCCGTCAAAGGTCACCGTCAGGCTGAACTGGACAGCGACAAAATTCGCAACGACCGTACAGTCACTTTCAATCTCGCCAGTAGTGTAACTCCAGGTACCGTCACCATTATCAATTGAGTCCGCACCTGCCGGACAGGTCCCTGTTACTGTACCAAGGGTATAGTACGGATTCGGGATGATTGTACAGGTTGAGGTGGAACTGTCAGGAACAGGATTCGGGTCGCAGTTTACTTCCCCCCCGGCAGTGGGCGACGCGGAGGCAGTGATGGTATATAAGCCCACTGTAAAGGTGGCTGTGCAGTTCTTTGCCGCATCCATGGTCACAATGCCGTCCGAGCAGTCAGGATCCCCGCTCCAGCCGGTAAAACCCGAGCCTGCATCCGCTATGGCAGTCAGGGTCACCACCGTATTGTAATCATAGTCTTCGCTGCAGTCGTCCCCACAATCAATACCTGTGGGACTGCTGCTTACCGTACCGGTTCCTGTTCCGACAGTGTTCACCGTCAGGCTGAACTGCTCAACGACGAAATTCGCAACGACCGTACAATCTGCGCTGATTGCGGCTGTCGTATAGATACTTCCATCAAGCGTACCGCCGCAGGTGCCCGTTACTGTACCAAGGGTATAGTACTGATTCGTGTTGATTGTACAGGTTGAGGGTAAACCAGAAAGAACAGGATTCGGGTCGCAGATTATTCCCCCACCGGCAGTGGGCGATGCGGAGGCAGTGATGGTATATAATAGCCCTGTAAAGGTGGCTGTGCAGTTCTTTGGTGTATCCACGGTCACCTTGGTCACCGTTCCGGCGCCCGAGCAATCCCCACTCCAGCCAGCAAAGACGAAGTCTGCAGCCGCTGTGGCGGTCAGGGTCACTTCCGTATTAGCTTCATAGTCTTCGATGCAGTCTGCTCCACAGTCAATACCTGAGGGACTGCTGCTTACCGTACCGGAGCCTACAGTGGTCACCGTCAGGCTAACATCGTGATATCCAAAGAAATTCGCAATAACCGTACAGTCACTTTTAATACTGCCAGTAGTGTAACTCCAGGTACCATCAAGATTGTCCCTCGGCGGCAAACCTGCCGGACAGGTCCCTGTTATTCCACCAAGATAATAACCGTCGGTCGGTTCGAGGACAAACGAGACAGTTTCGTTTTTTACAACCGGTTGAGGAGCGCTCGGGGAAATTGTTCCGCTTCCGGTTACGTTTACGCTCGGATGTACATAATATTCACCGGGATCAATATCGTTTTTCGCGACGATACAGATATCGATGTAGGTCAGGTTATTTGCAACATCAACGACCGGGGTATATAAGGTTGTCTCAACTTCGTCGCTTTCCTCGGAGAGAGGCAAAAAAGTCGACAGAACAGTTGGTGTAGCAGGCGGTATTTCCGGGGCACTCTTTACCGTGTTGGTGTTGAACGACATCTTTGATGCGCCGCCGTTCGGTGCGTATGTCAGGCGCCACCACCCGGTTCTATGCCATGAGGGATCCCCGCAGACAGAGGGTGACAGAGGATCTGTATAATCGCGCACCCGCCAGTTATAGCCATGGACAAACTTCCCGGAGACACTTTGTTCGAGCGTGTATGGCACGATTGGGAGGTTGCAGGAATCGGACCACCCTGTACCTGCTGTCCAAGTGCGCTGAAATGGATAGTCTGCAGGATACACGGGAGCTACGCCACCGCCCACGTCAGGGCATTTTTCGTCAGGATAATCGTCATCATATGGAAACAGCTTGGTGAGGTAGAGATCAGCGGTACCCGCGTTGATAATAGCATAAGGTGACTGGTAAACATAGGGCTGCCCCCTCACGGGTTGAGGATCTCCAGCCACTTCCTCAACCCGTGCGCCCCACTGCTCGGTGATCCCCTGACCGGATACATGCCACATCTGGAACCCTGTCTGGGTGTCTGCTGTGGCTGAAATAACTTCAGGCAACGAATCCTGACTCAGGTCGACAAAGGGTTGGGTTTCCACCCGCAGGATCGAGTAATCGTTCCAGCTTAGCACTTCGATGCTGTCGCCCCAATCCACGTAGCGGACATTGACGGGCGCGCTGCCTGTAAGGGGCACACCTGTAACCTGAGAGCTCCACTTGTTGTCTTCCTCCTTCTGCCAGTACATGCGACTGACCGATTTGCCAAAGCATTTGCCGCCTGGCGCTGTACATTCCGCCGCAGTATAATAAATCGTCGGATTTGCCAGGTTGTTGACACAGGAGGTATTAGGATAGGTGAACTCTTCGTACATTTCACTGCCTTCGCAGCCGTAGGAATAGGTCGTGCCAAGTCCTTCATTCGTCACGGTAAAGGAGGGAAGTATGGTGGCACCATTTATCAGTATAGCCGGATAGGATAAATTATTGCCGGCACTTTCCTCAGCCTTGGCTTCGATAGCGCCACCACCGAATGCGAGTAGGCAAACCAGAGCCGCAGTTACCATTGTGGAAGTAACAGCCTGAATCTTCATAACATTACCCTCCTTCAATTGATTATGTGGTGCCAAACAGGTTCCTTTCTGGGTTAGTGGTGTTCCCCTTTTTATTCTGGAGTTGCTACTGTAATTGATGTTTTCGTTCCATATCTCTTCTGTCAAAAACAGTTTTCGGTGATTTTTCCGTCTTTTTCATTCCTTCTGAAAACGTTCTTTACAAAGGCCTGAGTTGTCAAAAAGGGGATCTCATTTGTGAAAAAACCGATCCGCCACATAGTCGTAACCATCTTACTTTGCGGGCATTTTTCATCTTCTTTTCACTGATCAATCCTCTGTCGGTAGTGCATTTGGTTGTTTCAAATATTTTTTTCCTCAGTTTTATAGATTCAAAATTTTCTTTTATTCTTTGAACCATCGGCTCTAAAGAACGTCTTCCTGGCCTTCACCAAAAGCCTCAGTAGCAACAATGATCTGTTGTTTGTTATCCACCATGGAAACGCCGTTGTATTTTTGGATAACATCCTTCGATGTTTTCATCTTGGCGCCTTCATTATCAAAGAAATAACAGGGACAAACCGCATGTTCCTTTGCCCTCACCTGGCTTAACAGTGATAAAAACCGTGGCCTGACATCCCTTATTTTTCATTTAACTGGCAATCTTGTCCACATGGTTACTCACTACATACAAAACAATGCTTTCTTTGATTGGACAGAAAAAAAAAGCCGGGCTGCATTAACTTTGCAGCCCGGCTGACTATTATAGCCCCGTAACTTTCCGTCCTTTGATCGCTCAAAGTTTGGCTTTTTATTTAAACTAAAAATTTTCTTTTATTCTTTGAACCCATCGACTCTAAAGAACGTCTTCCTGGCCTTCACCAAAAGCCTCAGTAGCAACAATGATCTGTTGTTTGTTATCCACCATGGAAACACCGTTGTATTTTTGGATAACACCCTTCGATATTTTCATCTTGGCGCCTTCATTATCAAAGAAATAACAGGGGACAAACCGCATGTTCCTTTGCCCTCACCTGACCTAACCTAGTCCACATGGTTACTCACTACGTAAAAAACAATGCTTTCTTTGATTAGACAGAAAAAAAAAGCCGGGCTGCATTAACTTTGCAGCCCGGCTGACTCTTATAGCCCCGTAACTTTCCGTCCTTTGATCGCTCAAAGTTTGGCTTTTTATTTAAACTAAAAATTATGTATAATTTAATATAATCACAAATAGATTAATTTGAAAAGAAGTAAATTCATCTATTTTTAGGCCAAATCTGAAAATAATTCCAACGGTTATCCCTATGAAACAATAGCAATTATTATCAGATTGTCCGCCAGGTGGGCTCAGTCTTACATCTCTGCCAATAATATGCTCCACGGAACCCAAAAAACTTTCACGACCGAAAGGGAGGTGTTCAGCCTGCCGTGCATCTATGAACGGTTGCGTGCCCCGGCCTGGCTCACCCCGGCCTGCGGAGGCCTGCTGGTGGGCTGTGTCGGCCTCTTTGCATGCCGGATGTATCACCCAGGATGAAAAACTATCCAGGCTATTTAGCTGAGGTAAGAAGTCGGCTGGAGAGAAGCTTGATATGCCTCATCTCTTCTTTGATGATGGCATTGATGCGATCTTTGCCATGGTAAACGTCAACAAAATCTTCCATGCCGAGGTAGAAAACGATGGAGTCTTTTTCGGCGGCAATGGCACCTGTCAGGATGCCTTCCATGGAGGAAAGATCAATGGTCTTATTCTTGAAAACACAGCTATCAGCAAGTGCTTTAAGGTACTGACCGGTCTCGCCCTCAGGGTCGAATGTCAGGGGCTCTTTATCATTGGCACTCAGATTTTTTCTCAGGTTTGCGAAGGTCACTTCATGGTCATCTTCCATCTCCGCCAGTTCAAAGAGGAAATTCTTGTCCTTTTCATTGGCTACCTTTTCAGCAGCCTCTCGGTAGTACTTGGCGCCGTTGCGTTCAACCAGCTCAGCCATTTCAAAAACTTCGTTTGCGTTAAAATCCAGGCCCATTCCTATTCTCCTTATGGTAAATGATAAAGTATTGTCCGATCCTTTAAGAAGGGGATCCAATAGTCTGTTCTCCTACAGGACACGTCCAAAATATCATGTCGATGACGCATGCCGTGCCGACGGATTGTTAAGGATTTATAGCAAATTGTAAGCCAAAATAAATAGTTATATTAAATCAGTACGTTAGCCTGAAGTCATTCATCCATTTATGGGACTAAATGTCTTCTCGAAAATAAGGACGCTAGAATTTAACGCTTAAACAAGGGTAGTTAGCGACCTCAAACTGCATATTGAATGGGCACCAAATGGAGCACAGACAAAATGACCCGGTAACAATAGCGCTTTGTGGCAAAACGACTCGTATCTTTGAGTAGGGCAATCGGGGACAGACTGCGTCTGCCGTCAGATGTGGCCTCTCCCCTGTTTTTCTGCATTGTTCGCGGTTATGTTGTGAATCTGTTGAGGAGTCTGTGGGTGGTGGACTATATGGAAAGGGAATTTCAGACAATAGATGAAGGCACGAAGCTCAGCGAGGTGATAGCTCAGGTTGAACGCAGCCTCTTTCCCCATTTTCTGGTTCTGGACACCGGGGGACTGCTCACAGGGATCCTTACCCTGCGCGATCTGAAGGGGATTATGGCTCACCCTGAGCAGCTGCAGTCAGACATGTGTGCCGCTGATTTCATGAGCCGGGATCTGGTGACAGTAAATGAACATGATGATATGGAACGTGTCTTCCATCTCTTTGCCGAACATCCCTATACCCTGATGCCCGTAGTCAGAGCGAAT
>VMSP01000016.1 GCA_013792135.1 Desulfocapsa sp.
CCCTTGTCGATGTAATGAAATAATGTCCATGAAAGCCTCCGTTGTGATCATGATGCCACCTCCTTTTAAGAAGGTAAACATCGATAGAGGTGGTACACTTTTCATTACCATTTTTGGTACACTTTTATATTACCAGTGACAGCAGGTTATGGAAGATCTTCATCAAGCGGCAATCACTGCCAGCGCCGGCAATCTTTTCTTTACCGCCAATCTCCATAAGATTATTGTCTTGTTCAACAGCAATAATATCCAGGCAATTTCGTTTAAAGGACCTGCCCTCTCTCAGGCAGCTTACGCTGATATCAACCTTCGATCGTTCAGCGATCTGGACGTACTGGTAGCAGAAGAAAACGCGTTTAAGGCTCGAAACCTGCTGATAGCCAACGGCTATAGCTGCGAAACGCAGATGGCAGACGATACGGAAGAGGATTTCCTCAGAAAGGAAAATTGTTTTGCAATGGTCAACAGCAGTAACAACATCAATATAGATCTGCACTGGGAACTGACTGGCCGCTATTCTCTGGTGCCTCTCTACCTGGAGGATATTATTGAAAGAGCTACAACGATAAAACTTGTGGGCTGGCAATTCCCGACCCTGTCAGTGGAAGACAATATCGTTTGCCTGTGCATTCATTCTTCCAAGCATTGCTGGCAACCTCTCGAAGGCATCAATAGTATCGCCGAGCTTATCCGGAACACGGAAAAGATCAACTGGCTAAAAGTTATTGAACAAAGCAACTCTCTTCGAGCTCGTCGCATAGTCTTGCTCGGCCTTCTCTTGTGCCATCTTCTCTTTGACCTCGAACTGCCATCACAGGTTATGGCCGAACTGAATGAAGATAAGAGATTAAGCAAACATGGAGAAAAAATCTTACGTAGGTTGACTCTTGATCCTGTTTTGCAGGCACAGGATGATTATTCTTGCCAGTTCTCAACTCTCCATACCTGTATCAGAGATTCATTTCCGGACGGAATAACGCACCTTTGTCGTTTTCTTGGCCGAATTCTTTTCCGCCCCACTGCCAAGGACCGGCAGGCCTGGCCGCTGCCCTCGTCTCTGACGTTCCTCTATTACCTTTATCGGCCCCTGCGGCTGGGGTGGGAATGGGGACGAAGAAGACTGAGGATTGGAGATTGACGACTTTTTGCGAGGCCATCGATAATGGGTTGTTCAGCTCAATGGACCGATGTGGCAGTGGTCCGTGTGGAGGTGTAACAGGATACTTGTCACAAACGGTTCCTATTTATTGTGGCGCAGGAGGCAAAATCAAACGGGATACGTTTTAGCAGCCACCTTTTTCGAAATATTTTCAGGCACCTATGTTTGCCTTCCTCTTGCTGTCTATCTGAAGATTTGACTTTCTTTTATCTAAAACATTGATTATCGCTCTTTAAAGAGATAGGCTTTTTAGTAAGTTTTATCAGTCTTTTTTGTGGAATATTTAAACGAGCATGAAAGAGGGAAAGAGGAGAAGATGGGAATAGATATTCACAATACTGTCTGCAAATGTTTACATGATTATCCTAAAGTTGAAGAACTTATAGTTGAGCTTAACCGGCTGATAAGTATGGAGGGCGCAACTTGCTGTCAGGCCATTTTGCGGTTACTGGCCCATATTGAGATACCTCCCGAACAGGCCGAAAAATGCTGGCAGGATATTATGTTTCATCGAGGGGTAATGTCGTCGTCTATTGGCCGGCCTGTCAGTCTGCAGACTGCTATTTGCGATTTTTTCAGCTCCATCCAGAAAAACCTCACCCAGCCCACGGTTATCGAGATAAAAGATTTTGATGAGATAGTGCGCCAGTCTAATCTGGATTTTCTGACAGGGTTGAGCAACCGGGCCACATTGGACAATGTGTTTGAGAAGGAAATGGCTCGGACGCAACGCTACCATAGAGAATTGTCACTGTTATTTCTTGATATTGATGATTTTAAACAAATTAATGATACTTTTGGCCATCAGGCAGGGGATATTGTTTTACAGGAAATTGGAGCCATCATCAATCGGGAGAAAAGACTGGAAGATACAGCCGGTAGATATGGTGGCGAAGAGTTTATGGTGATTTTACCTGATACCTCTAAATTAGACGCCTTGATTTTTGCCGAAAGAGTCAGGGTGCAGATAGAACAACTGGCGTTGCCTTATGGTGACAAAGTAATTCGTACCACTATCAGTGGCGGACTGGCGTTCTGGCCCGGTGATGCCACGGACAAGGGCGCATTGATTTCCTGCGCTGATCAGGCACTTTATAAGGCAAAAAGTGATGGTAAGAATCTAATTTCTCTTTTTGGCTCTGAGAAACGGCGTTATATTCGTATTGATTTTGCCAGGCAACTCGATGTAAAGATTTTACAATTCGCACAAGACAATCTCGCCAACACTACAGGTATAAATATATCCCTTGGTGGTGTTTTGTTTGAAAGCGACAAGCAGATTGCCATGGGTACTCACCTTGAAGTGACCGCCCATTTTGATGAAGATAACCTCCTAGTTTTTCAGGGTCAGGTCAGAAGGCTTGAATGTTTGGCCAATGATAAATATGAGATTGGTGTCTCTTTTTCACATCAGGACGATGCCTCTACCCATAACTTGGCACGATATATCACCAGGTATCTCGATCATTGTGGTAAAAGTTGCCCTACAACAGATCATGTCATGCAAGCAGTTTTGCTATCCTAACAGGTGACCAGACAATAAGAGGATATGATCCAGTAGTGTCCGGTTTGATATTTGCATGATTTAAAAAAGTGATGAATTTAGCCCCCCTCCTTGTTAAGGAGGGGCCGGGGGTGGTTTTTTTTAGCTTTTAGTTGTGATTATGGACGTTATTTTTGACGAAAATCAAAGACAACCACCCCTGACCCCTCCTTAAAAACAAGGAGGGGAACTTATGCACAAACTAAACCAGAGAATGGTGGGTATGATCCTTCTTTATTTTTCCTTTTGCGTTCTTGTGCCCATTTGTCATGTTACCGGTTATCGAACTTTCTCAGATCAGTAAATCCTTTACAGAGCGCAACTGGAAGACTTTCCTGTTCCGAAAATCTTACCCGGTACAGGCCTTGGAGGACGTTTCCCTTACTGTAAATAAGGGAGAGATTATGGGGTTGTTAGGTCCGAACGGGGCAGGAAAAACAACGCTTATCAAGATTCTTGCCACCTTGATCACCCCTGACCTGGGCAGCGGCACCATCTGCGGATTTGACATCTGTAGCCAATCGCATCGTGTCCGGGAGAAAATAGGGTTGGTCAGCACCAACGACCGGACCTTTTACTGGCGGCTCAGCGGTCGGGACAACCTCAGTTTCTTCGCCAGCCTTTACAACCTCTGGGGCCAGGACAAAACACAGCAGATTGAGAAGGTCCTTGAGCTGACCGACATGACAGACAAGGCGGACTATCGCTTCATGTCCTATTCTGCAGGCCAGAAACAGCGGCTGGCCATTGCCAGGGCCATGCTCTCCGAGCCCGAGATCCTGCTGCTGGATGAGGCGACTGCAAGTCTTGACCCCATTGCCGCTCGCAGCCTGCTTGATCTGACCCGAAACACCCTCGCCGCTAAAGAACAAAAAACCATCCTCTGGTGCACTCATAATCTGACCGAGGCTGATGAGATCTGCGACCGGTTGACTATCCTCCATCAAGGCCGGATCTTGCAAAGTGGCACTCCAGCCGAGATTCATAACTGTCTGGGGTATAAGCAGAGTTATCGGCTAGTGGTGGATAGCCTGCACCCATCTCTGCAAAACCAGCAGGATTATCAACCTATTTTGGAGAAAGAGCAGGGAGCATATGCCTGCACCCTGACCATTGACCACGCCAGGGTTCCCGAGCTGCTTAAATCGCTTGCCGGGAGTGGAGTTGGGGTTTATGAATGCAGTCAGATTAAAAGACCGTTGGAAGCGGCCTTTACCGAACTTGTTTTACGAAAGCAGAAAGGTTCTTGAGACAATTCTTATGAGAGATATTCGTCCGCTCCTGGGAAAACCCCTGGCCTTTCTGGTCCGTGATTTTAAGATTGCGGCCAGCTATCGCCTTCAATTTGTCATGCAGGGCTTCGGTATCCTCCTGACCACCTTCAGTTTCTCATTGATTGACAAAATGTTGGGTGGCCAGAATCTGCCAGCGCTTTCGCCTTACGGTGGAGATTTTTTTGCCTTTGTTCTCATTGGAATAGCCTTTACCGATTATCTTACCATCTCTACTACTACCTTTGCCAACGAGATCCGCAATGCCCAGATGGTAGGAACCTTGGAGGCCCTGCTGGTCACCCCCACCTCCATGACCACCATTCTTCTCTCATCCTATGGCTATAACCTCTTGGCTACCAGCCTGCGCGTTATTTTTTACCTGCTCTTCGGCACTCTGATTTTTGGGGTCCAATTGCAGTTACCCGGATTCGCCACTTTCCTGATCACCTTTTTTCTGACCCTGTTGCCCTTTTTTGGCCTGGGGCTGTTGTCGGCGGCATTTATCCTTGTCTTCAAACAGGGGAATCCGATCAGTACCTTTCTGGCCATGAGTTCCGGACTTCTGGGCGGCATGCTCTATCCGGTAAGTGTGCTGCCGACCTGGCTTAAACCCTTTTCAGCTATGTTGCCCATAACTCACGGACTTGAGGCCATGCGCCAGGTCCTGCTTAATGGGGCGGGGATAGTTGAAATCAGGAAACAACTGCTTATTCTTGCCCTGTTCTCAATTCTCTTGCTGGCAATTGGGATTTACGCCCTTTATGCCAGCCTTAAGGTTGCCAGGAAAGAGGGGTCGTTGTTACATTACTGAGGACTGAGAAGAAGGGTTAAGGTAAATTGCGGGTATCAAGTACAAGGGTTTTTAAAAAAAAAATTTAAAGGTGGATGCTGATGTCATTTTCGGAAATTTTTACGTTAGAAAACAAGGAGCTCGACAATCTTATTCTCTGTCGGGTAGAAGATAAGATCTCCACCGAGCTTGCTGGGGAGACGGTGATTCTCGATCTGGCGTCAGGGGTTTACAGTGGCCTGGATGAGGTGGGGACAACGATATGGAACCTGCTGGAACAGCCAAAGAGCTTTCGTGACGTTTGTCAGGGGGTCATGGTCGAGTATGCGGTGGAGGAGGAAGAGTGCCGTAGTGATCTTCTTACCTTTCTCAAAGATCTTGCCGATAACCAATTGATTACTGTGGAAAATGGGCCGGCTGCTTAAATTCTTTCGTTTACCGGGTAGAGAAAAGGCTCTCTTTTTTTATGCCTTGTATCTGTTGGCTGCATACCGGATTCGTCTGCAGGTGACATCCACGCAACAACTTTTCAACCGTGTTCAGAAGTTGTCACGTGAACGATATGTCCCCGAGCCAAGCCCTGTCCCTCCGCAACGTATTGCCAGCTTGCTGAATGTTGCCGCATCGTTCATCCCTTATTCCACCTGTTTGTCCAAGGCCCTGGTCGGGCAGATTCTCTTTGCCGGCCATGGTCATAAGACCAGGCTCCATATCGGCGTGGCAAACGATGCCCAACAGAAGTTCCATGCCCACGCCTGGCTGAGCCTGGACGACAAAATCCTGATTGGTCATCTTCCCGATCTAAAGCTGTACCGGGAGTTCCCGTCTCTTGAAAAAGAGTAGAAAAAAAAATAGACTTTTTTAGTGAAAAAGAATATCATTAATAATGGTATCTTTCTCTTCTTCAAAAAAGGATGAAAAAAATGAAACTAAACGTGTCTGATACTAATTCGGCTCCTAGAAAACCATACTCTTCGCCACAACTCAAATTGTATGGAGACATCCATAAGGTTACGTTGGCCCTGGCTAATGGGAAACAAACTGATGCTGTGCATGGTTCAGGACATCCAGTATCCTGTTCTGGATAACAAGGATACTGTAAATAACGTAGAATTCCTCATTGATGAAAATACCGAAATAAGTACAGACTGACTTGCAATTCTTACACCAAAGGACCATAAGGACTTCATGATTCTCTTAGAAGTCTTTTCCCTTTGTCCTGCTCAAGCATAGGACATAGTGAGATATACCGCTTTTAAGCTCCAGCTTTCTTCTGAAATACCCTTGCCGCTCCCCAGTGGTTCCATAGATGACCTGGTAGACATCAGGATCAACAAGGCTGTTCTGCCTCAACTCCCCAGAAACCAAACGCTCTATGGCACTTGGTTTGAACACGGAACTCGGGAAATTCTCATAGGCTGGGAAAATTACTGTTACCTGAGGATTCACCGCGGAATAGCAATTGATGTTCAGGCTGAGCGGGATGGAAACGCCGATTTTATCAAAGATCCTATTCTTGGCCTGGCCATGGCCATGGCCCTCCAGCAGCGCCACCATTATGTCTTGCATGGAAGCGCTGTGGCCATTGGGGATCAAGCGGCTCTGTTTATTGGTGACAAAGGGCAGGGCAAATCTACCGTGGCTGCCGGATTTCGTTCCCATGGCTATTCAATCATGGCCGACGATGTCTCTGCCGTTGATTTTTCAGGCGGTATCCCCAGGGTGAGGCCGGGGTTTCCAAAGATGAAACTCTGGCCTGAGACCTTGGAGCAGATGGGTGAAGATCCTTCTCAGTATCCGGCCATTATGCCGGGATATGATAAGAAAGTGTGTTGCCTGGCCTCATGCTTTCACAATCAGTTGGCGCCGCTGGCTGCTATTTTTGTTCTGGCCACAGGTCCACGGCTCTCAATAACTAAAATCGGCTTTACTGAGTCTATCCTGGCCCTCAATAGTAACAGGATGGGAAGCTCCTTTACCAAAGGCATGCCCCGTCAGCTTTTTTCTCGAATTTTCGACCAGTGTGCAATAATTGCTAAAACGGTGCCTATTTACCAGCTCACCAGACCTCGTGATTTCCGTCTTCTTTCTGAAACGGTGAAAAAAATAGCGGCTATCCTCACCTGAGTTATCTCTTCTTCATAAAATTGCTTCAGGCTGAGCAAAGAACTGCCACATTTCACCACATCCTCCAAGCCTATCTTTCTGGTAGCCTTCAATCTACAATTTTTTATTGCCTTGCATGTCCATATAAGAGGATAACTCGTTGAGAGTAGTTGCCGATATTTCTGATAGACATTTATAAATAAGTGGAGCATCATGTTGCCATGAGCGGAATTGCAGGTATCTTTTATTTGAATGACAGGCCGGTTGTAACGGAACAGCTTGAGCGCATGCGGCAGGCTCTCGCTCACCGGGGGCCAGATGGGTATCGTCTATGGAAATCCTGTCAAGTGGGTCTTCTCCACTGTCGGCTGAATACTACTCCTGAATCTATTAAAGAACAGCTCCCGGAAGAAGATATGCAGTCCGGCTTGGTTATTACTGCCGATGCCCGGCTGGATAACCGCCAAGAGCTTCTTGCTGTTTTTTCCCCCTCTCTTCATCAAGCTGGATCTGTCCCGGACAGTAAATTGATCCTTGCTGCCTATCAAAAGTGGGGGGCAGACTGTGCGGCTCATCTTCTTGGTGACTTTGCCTTCGTAATCTGGGACAAAGCTCAAAACCGGCTCTTCTGCGCTCGAGATCATATGGGGGTAAAACCCTTTTATTATTATCGTTCCGATTCATTCGTTAGCTTTTCTACCGAGATCAAAGGACTGCTCTGCAACCATGAAGTCAAACAGGACCTCAATGAAGACCGGATTGCAGACTTTATAGCCGTCATGGCCTTGGATAACAGTTCTACTTTTTTCAAACAGATCCTGCGTCTCCCCCCTGGCCATTCCCTCATAGTCCACCCTGGAAGAATTAGTCAGCCAATATCTTACTGGCAACCACGACCCGCGCAACTACCTGTATTAAACAGGGACGAATACGCCGAAGCCTTCAGGGAGATTTTTACAGAGTCTGTCCGCTGTCGCCTTCGTTCTGCTTTTCCTGTAGGCACCTTTCTTAGTGGTGGACTTGACTCATCCTCCATTACCTGCATGGCAGCAGGCCCCCTTAAACAGTGCCTATCCGGACCTCTCCACTCTTTTTCCGGTGTCTTTGACACAATGACCAGCTGTGACGAACGCCATTATTTTCAACCGGTGCTCGATCGTTACCAGATTACTCCTCATTTTCTTCTGGCGGATCAGCTGGATGGCCCTCAGGCCTTTGACAAGATGGTGGAGTGGGAGGACGAGCCTTTTTTTGCCCCCCACTTCTTCATGGGATTGAATCTGCTTCAACTCATGCAGGGCCTTGGTGTTCGGACCCTTCTCGATGGTCATGATGGCGACTCGGCAGTTTCCTATGGGTATACGCTACTCCCGGAGCTGGCCAGGAAGGGAAAGTGGCTGCAGTGGTTCACAGAGATGCGGGCACTCAACTCTTCCTCCAGAAAAGCGTTGGCAAAGTACCCTGTCAGGATAATGAAAGATGTTCTTTACCGAAAAATCCCTCAGTGGCTGTTCACCCCCCAGTATCAAAAAGATTTCCTGAAAACGGTGGAAGAACTTAATCCGGATCTGGTAAAAAAAACGGACATAAAAGGCCGCCTTCTTCGTCACATTCTTCAATTGCCGAATTATCAGCAAGATGAACAGACCTTTCATCTTCTTAATATCATCCAGCCCATTCATTCGACCGCATTGGAGTTTATGAATAAAACCGCGGCAAGATTCCATGTCGAGCAGCGGTTGCCTTTTTTTGACAAACGGCTTATTGAATTCTGCCTGGCTCTGCCTGCCGATCAAAAACTTTATCAGGGACTCAATCGCCATGTTTGCCGCCATGCCCTACGAGACATCTTGCCTGAGAGTATCAGGCAAAGGAAATCAAAAACCGATTTTAGTCCTAACCTGGTGAACACTTTTTCTGAACAAACTTCCAATTGGCTCGCATTGTCCTTTGCATCGCTTCCTGATTGTACGTTTAACTATATAGACAAAAGTAAGTTAGTTATGGCCTATAACCGGTTCAATGATCCAAAAAACACCATGCGACAGGTTGAATTGTTTTTTATTCTTCGGGCATTATCACTTGGAAAATGGCTGCATAAAATGGATGGAGGCAGGGAGCATGAAACAGGGTAGTAACGCGAACATACTTCCTCAGTCCCGTGATTTTTTTCTGGAGGTCTATTTTTTACTAGAGATCTCCCCTCAATGAAGTTTCCAACACTTCTCACCCTGTTGCTCTTTGTTCTCGCTTCGCTTTTTACCATAGGTTGCAATACCCTGATTGAAAAATATCATAATATCAGTCAGCAGCTTCTGGAAAACCCGCTCTTTTCCTATGGGGTACGAGGATGGCAAACAAAGGAGTCTCCTTCCAGTGAAATTGTGCTTCAAGATGGCACAGTTACTCTGAAATCCTCGGACAAAGAGGGGCAGAAAGAAATATTCCAAGAAGTAAAAGGCCAGAATCAGGATGCCATATTTCGCCTTGAGGCCGAGCTGCAAACCACGGATGTGGCCGCCGGTGAAAAGAACTGGAACAAGGCCAGGTTGCTGCTTGTTCCGATTATTGACGGCAAGGCCAGTTATAAACTGAAACACGTTGCGGCCTCCCTTGTCGGAACCAAGGGCTGGAAAAGGGTTAGTGAAGTTTTCTATTTCCCCAAGGGGTGTCAAGCGATACGGGTTGTGGCGCAGATGAGTCGCTGCAGTGGGGAATTTTCGCTGCGGAATCCCACGCTCTACAGGGTAGTGGAAACCCCACTCTTCTCCTTCAGTAAATGGCTGGTTATCCCTCTCTGGGCCGTCTTTTTCTTTTCCATGTTTCAGCCCTGTCTGCGAGGTAAAGGTAACTTTTTTTCCAAGATGCTTTTGGTCCTGACCGTGGTTGCCATTGTCGCTGGAACCACCATCCCCGGTCGGTTTAAAAACGACTTACGCGATGACCTGCTTGATGAAACAAGGAGCTATACCACATCGGTCCAAGAGACGGTAAAAGAGGTGCTGGTGGCTGAGCATGTTCGTCCCTTCGACCTACCGAAGGTGGATATCACCAAGCTGGCCCATTTCTTTCTTTTTGCCCTGTTAACCCTCCTTCTTCTGCTCACAAATCCGGAGATATCAGTCAAGTTGCTGTTGCTCAACCTTTTCCTGGTGGCCTGTTCTACCGAGCTGATTCAATTGTATGTGGAGGGCCGCTCGCCTCTGATCAGAGACGTGGTGATTGATATGGCAGGAGGGGGAATGACCGTGGTCCTTTGGTACCTGACAATGGTCAGGAAGCGAACGGGGGAAGCCAAGAACGGGATGTGCTGAATATTGTTTAGACAGAAAATTCTTCCCTGACCTGGGCTACCGTGATAACTTTTCCAGACGTTGACGGATCTTTTCATTTCCAGGCTCAAGCATCAGGGCCTGCTCATACTCTTCTTTTGCCCGGTAAACGATACCTTGTTTTACATAGTAATCACCTAGAATAAGGTGAAAGGGTGCGTGATCCGGATGGGCTTCGATTCCCCGTCTCAGGACATCAAGTGCCTTCTCCTGTTCCCGCTGCTTCTGAAGGAATGAGTAGAGCTGAAGAAAATACCAGGGCTTGCTTTCCTCGTTTCGTTTGAGAAAATCCAGGGCATGGCTCCGGTAATAAAGGGCATCCTCCAGGTTTCCAAGATCCTCGGAGAGTTTACCAAATTGGATCCAGGCTTCAACCGTCTCCGGCAGGACGGCCGAGACCTCTTCTCTGCTGAAATGATAGCTGATAAGAAGAGGCGGCATATCCCGGGCAAGAGAGGGGGACTGGCTGGTTTTCTCTTTAAGGACTTTGACTGCCTCGGCCCTCTGGTTATTAAGCAGCAACCACTCCGCCCAGGTCAAAATGATGTTTTTCTTATCCTGTGCTCGTTTGTACCCCTCTGCCATCAAGATAGAAGCCTGATCCCTGGAATCGGGGCCCAGGGTCAACGCCAGGCGCTGAAGATAGACTCCTTCCAGGGGATCTTTCATGGCCGCATGGAGATAACTCGTCAATGTCTCTGGCCCCAAATTCTGGAAACGGGTAATATTCCCCTCGCTGTATGAGTAGCGTCCCTCCAGAGGATCCTGGCGAACAGCACGTCTGGCCGTGTTCATCATCTCGTTCAATTTTTCCCGGGGAAGCTGGGGATTGAGGTAGATATCGGCGACCTCCTTATAATTTGAGGCAGCGAGGAGAACCCCCCCCTGGACCATCACAGTCAGCGTCAGGAGAGGAAGAACTGTAATAAGGGTTACAACGGACCACCTGCTGTTGATAGGTGTCAGGAGGGTGGAACTGGTCCGGTAATGGTGTCGGGTATTAGCGGCCGCAACTACAAGGCCGCAGAGAAAATAGAAATAAAGGCCGTTGGCCCCGTTGTGCATATTGAAATCGGTTACACTGTGCAGCAAAATGGAAACGAGGCCGGTTAGAGCACCGACTGTGAGCAGGATGGTATAAAGGTCCCTTCTTTTGGTCAGCTGCTTGAACCCGTGCCAAAGGATGGCTATAACAAACCAGGCTGCCAGAGAAAAGCCAATGACGCCGCCGTCGGTGAACAGCTCGATATAATCGTTATGGGCATGATCAAAGATAGCAGAACCAGGCATTGTGCTGTACTGGGGATAGGTGTGGATAAAAGTGCCGAACCCCGAACCGGTAAAGAAAAAATCACGGATGATCGCCCCGCAGTCCTGCCATACCAAGAGTCGTCCGTCGGCGATACCTCCGGTTTCTGTAAATGCCTTGTTGAATTTACCAATAATGGGATCCCAGCCAAACCAGGTGACGGCCAGAATTCCACAGGTGAAGATAAGGACCGGCAATAGACGAATGGTGCCTTTTTGCTTTTTCGTCATGAGCAGGGTAAAAAAAAGCAGTCCTAAGGTTATGGCTATCATTCCGCCCCGGGAAAGGGCGATGAAGACCGAAACCATGATCAAGATCACTCCAAAGCCCAGAAAAAAGTGTAGGTTGCTTCCGGGCATGGAGAAGAGAGAGACTACTTTTGCCCTCAACGATTCACGGTAATGAACATTGGGTCGATGGAAGAGAAATAGTGCCAGGGCCAGGGGGCAGAGCATCTCCATAAATCCGGCGTAATGGTTGTGATAGATCCATGGTCCTACAGTTCCTGAATTTGCGGGAGTTGGGCGAAACCAGTAAATTGCATGGGGTGAGCTGAACTTTTGGATAATAGCCAGAAAGGCTATGCCGATCGCCAGCCAGACAACGACTTTTACTGTTTTACGAAGAGTCTCTCCTTCACGGAGCATCTGCACGGTCAGGATGTAGAAAAGGGAATAACAGGAGATCCGCAGAAATTCGAGCAGGGTCGCTTTTTGATTGACCGTGAGGGGAATCCAGTTGTTGCCGTGATCCAGCGAGAGTAATGGGGCATAGGCCTGGAAGATATCCGGGGCCATAATCCGGACCAGAGAGGTCGGCAACGGTAAAAGCTGGAGCAGCATAAAGCCCAGGAGAAGGAGCAAAGGGAATATGCCGGGTACCTTTAAAAAAGAGCTGGAATTTATTCGTAGGTGAGAGAAGTAAAGCAGGGCAGTGATGCAAATCAGCAATTGGACAATTGCGATAGACCACGTCTCCACCGAGCCAAAAGCCAGGGGAGCAAAGATCAGAGTGGTGATAAAGAGAAAGAATGAGATTTTCTTCATGGGAGACTTAGATTTGCATCAATGTTGTCCGGTTAGGTTTTTAGTCCCCCTCCTTCGTTTCAAGGAGGGGTTAGGGGTGGGTTGCCGTTACTTTGTGGTTACTTTGGAATTTCACCAATCTTAACCACCCCCAGCCCCTCCTTAAAAGAAGGAGGGGGGAAAAAGAGCATAGAATTTGGCAAACACAGAGTGCTGTCAAAAACGGTATTTTGGTATTTTCCAAATCCCCAATAACATCGAACCAGTTCCTTCTCCCTGAGAGAGTTAGGGTGAGGGGGAATAAACGGGAAATACGTATTCATCAGGCTCTGATCAGGGCGGCGGGATGATCAGTTACTAATTTTATCGCCTGCTCCTTGCCGATGATTTTGGCTGCTTGCTTGACTGCTTTGCTGAGTATGGGTTTTCTGAAACCGGGCGCGTGGGAATCGGTCGCCAGATAATGGACTTGATTATGTTTTAATAGATATTCTGCACAGTTTTTGGCATTTACACCCAACTCTCCTATGAGGCTCGCAGCGGTTATCTGCGCTTGCGCGCCAATATTGATAAGTGGGGCAAGTTTGAGGGGGTTGGTATAAATTGCCGGATTGCGTTCAGGATGGGCAATGACCGGAGTGATTCCTCGTTCCAGCAATTTCTCGACAATGATAGCAGAATCGATGGGGAGATAGTTGTAAGGAAACTCCAGTAGAAGGAATACGCTGTCGGCAAGACAAAATGCTTCCCCTGCGGCAAGTGCCATATGCGATGGTACTTCCGCGCCGCTAAGAATTGTAATACTGATCCCTGCAGCCTTGAGGGCCTCTCGTAACTTGGCCACCGCGCTTAACAAGCTGTCCCTGGTAAGGTTGTCAGTAAGATGAGGGGTGGCAATAATGGTATGGATACCGTCTTCGAGCGCCATCTTGGCCATGGCCAGCGAGGTCTCCATATTCGGAGATCCGTCATCAATACCTGGAAGAATATGGCAGTGCAAGTCTATCATCAGCTCAGTGAATCAACCAAATCGGCCGAAATGTCAGTTGAATGATTACTCTGATTCCTTACCATAATAATCATAATAACCGTAATATCCCTCACTGCCCTTGGTTATCGTTATTCCATTGACTATAGCCCCAAGGAGGGTGATCTTCATCCCCCGCATTTTACCAAGACCGGACTCGAGCATGTCGTAAGAGGTCTTGCCGGAACGGGTAACGAGCAGGGTACCATCAACCAGCTTGCCTAGGGTCAGGCTGTCGGTAACGCTCAACAGCGGTGGAGAGTCGAGGAGGATAAAATCAAAGTTCTTGCTCATCTCATTGAGTAATAATTTCATTCTATTGGAATTGAGTAATTCCGCCGGATTTGGGGGGGGAGGGCCAGCCGGAATCATGGTCAATCCATTGACCTCAACCTGACGGAGCATATTTTGCTCGATGCTGCCGGCCAGATAGTTGCTGAGGCCGGAGCTGTTTGACACAGCGAAGAGCGAGTGCATACGCGGCCTGCGCATGTCACAGTCTATGATCAGAACCTTTTTCTCGTTTTGGGCCAGAATCAGAGCAAGATTGTAGGTGGTAGAGGTCTTGCCTTCCTTGGGTGCCATACTGGTTAAAAGCAAGGTGCGCGGAGGATGATCCGGGGTGGACAACAGCAGGCTGGAACGGATCATCCGGTAGCTCTCCGCTAGCGGTGAGAGAGGATTATCAACGATACAAGTCTCGATTTTGCTGTTTTTATCCCGCACCTCTTCAATTGAACCAAGCACGGTCAAGCCAAAACGCTGTTCTATATCTTTGCCGTTCTTTACGGTGTTGTCCAGGTATTCGATAAAAAAGGCCAGGCCGATGCCGCCAAAAAGTCCAAGAATCAGTCCCAGGGCCAGATTGCGTTTTTTTCTCGGTTTGTCGGCAAAGCCAGGGAGCTCGGCACTCTTCACCACCCAAATTTTTATATCCTGGGCCTGATCCGTAACATTGACTTCTTTGATACTGGAGGTCAAAGCATCATACAGGACCCGATTCATGTCGGCTTCTCGCTTCATGATGGAGTACTGTGTAAAACGCTCGTTGACGTTGAGCATCTCCTGCTTTGTATTGGTCAGTAATTGGGTAAGATTGGTCTCTTTCGACTTAGCAAGGTTATAGGAATTTTTGGTAGCTTCGATGATCCTGTCTATCTCAAAGCGTTTTTCTTTGAGTAACATCTCCTTTTCTGCTTTGGCATTGACCATCGAAGGATGTTTGTAGCCGAATTTTTTTGAGAGGTCCTTAATGTTTTGTTCTGCAAGATAAATTTTTTCCCGCAATCCTTGTAAAATTTTGTTATCAGAAAAAATAGAGATGGTTTCGATGTTTTGATAATTCTCTCCCAAATTTTTGATCTGGGCATAGAGCGCCTCGAACTCCTTCTGTTCGGTCTGGGCTTTGGAGAGTTGACTGCTGAACTCGGCAAGTTTTTGAGGATAGACAGCAAGTTTATCTTCAACCGTGACCAGGTCATTGTCGCGCATGTATTTCTGAAGGTTAAGTTCTGATCCTTCCAGCTTTTTACTCTCTTCTTCCGCTTTGGCCGTCATCCATTTCAGGGTGTAATTGCTCGAGGATAGTTTGATTTCAAGAGTCTCATCTATATAGGCCTGGACAACCGCATCGGCGATAACCTTGGCCATGGCAGGATCTTTATCGGAGTAAAGGATAAAAACAGTCTTAGTGTTTACCACTGGATTAATTGAAAGATTGCCCTGGATAATAGAAGCGATTGTTTCTGCGTCACTTATCGGTGCGGCAGCGACCAGGAGTGGATCGTTCTCCTCTGCCAGGTTTGTTTTTTCATCATCGCTTTTAGACGGCAGGAGACCGGAAAGAAACTTTTTAACCCCACTTGTTATTGTGGAGAGAAAGCTTGGAGAATCTGCAGATTTTTCGAAAAAATAGTTCCGGTATTTAGTGTCGAGTTGGAGCTGTTTTACAACCCTGCGGGCCACATTGGGGCTTCGGATCAGTTCAAATTGGGTGGTTTGGAAATCGGGATCATAAGGGATATAATTTCCACCCCCTGTCAGCTTGTTGGAGCCAATATTTTTCTCAATGAGTACCTGGGAAGAGGCGGTGTAATAAGGAGTAGCGGTAAAGGTGGCGATAACCACTGTAAGGAAGGTTATCGCCAGGAAGGTGATAACCGTAATTTTCCGTTTGATGATGACCCGCACGTAGTCGCGGAGGTGGATTTCCTGTTCCTGGAAATCCTTAGAACCTGGCTGGTTCAAAAGATCGGTGCTTTTCATGACAAGATTAGGGGGAAAAGAAAGACAGAGGAAGATATGGAGCCTGATAAAGGGGCAGTTGTTTTCCAGGGTGAGTTAAAAAAAACTTTCCGGCACCACGATAATATCATTGGCTAACACAGGAGTATCAAATTCTACATCTTTTAAAATTTTTTTTTGATTATCGACAATTCTGACAATTTGTATCCCGGATTTAGAGGCCTTACCGGTGAAGCCACCTGCCAAGGTAATCAGCTTAAGAACTGTGGTCTGATTATCGCAGATATAGGCATCCGGTTTGTCCACTTCCCCGGTCACGTAACACATGCCGCCTTTGGGTATATAAACGGTGTCTCCAGCCTGGATGGGTATATTTTGACTAAGATCACCACTTTCAACGAGAGACTTGATGTTGATAACAATGACCTCCTGTTTTCCGCCCGTGATGCGTTTTATGGTTGCAGTGTCACCCGCCTCTTCCTTTAATCCTCCGGCTTGAGAGAGGAGTTCGAGAAAGGTTGTTGTGCCACGAAGCTCAATCAACCCAGGCTTGTTGACATGGCCCAGAGCAACCGCTTTTTTGCTGCGGAATTCTTCAATGAAAATATTGACCTGGGGGTTGACGGTGTAGCCGTCTGCCAGCTGGCGCGACAGCTCCGCTGCGATATCGGAGGTTTTCATCCCGCCGACCTTGACCTGACCGAGAAGGGGCATAACGATAAAGCCGTCTTCTGTGATGCGAACGGTTGTCTTCAGGTCGTCATGATCGTAGACGGTTATGCGCAACACATCCCCTGGACCGACAATATAGTCATCGGCCCAAAGGGTTTGATGGGAAGTGATGAGAATAAAAAGGCAGAACAGGCCGAGGAGGAATCTTGATCTTTTCTGAGGGATATTATTCATCATGAGTAATGTCTTCTTCTTTTCTTTTTCCCTGTAATCGTCACAACTTTCCTTAAAGTGGAATTTTTTTAGAAGCCAGAGTTTAAACTGAAGGAAATTGTATTGGCCGCGTAATCGAACAGATCATCTGTTGAATTCCTGGTGTCATACTGGTAAGCCATCTCGGCCATCAGCCAATCTTTGAATACATATTGAAGAGCAGGCCTCAAGAGATAACGGTCGTCGTCACGCTCTCCAGTCTGAAGCTGGTTGTAGTTTGCATTTTCTACCGATAACTCACAGACTCCCAGTAACTTCTCAGTGAATTGTTGTTTGTAATGCAGGGTTCCGGAAGATACTTCTTTATCAAGGGCCACCGCACTGTCACTTTCTTCTATCTTATGATTAAGTGCCAGGGAGATCTCCGTCTTAACAGTAATCTGGTACTTCAGGGCTAATTCAAGAGCCAAGCCGTTATTATCTTGGGTATTTGTTTGAATAAAATCTTCCTGGTAATCTTTATTCTGGTAGCCTGCCTTCATGCGCAAAGAAGTTTTTTCGGAGGAGGCCCAGTTAATACCGGCGTAATAAAGATCCTGGGTGTTATCCCAGGCTGTATTTGTGTCATAGCTGAGGTCAACATATTGATACTGTACAAAGAAGCTGGTCTTTGGACTATACTTGTAAAATCCGTACCAGGAGGCAGTATTGTCACTACGGTCGAGAAAGTCATCTATGGCTTCTGAGTAATTAAGATAGAAGTTCGAGAACTCAGCTTTGGTTCTCAATTTTTCAGAGAAGTCCCAATCTGCGACTGCCTGACCTAAATTTGATTTATATCTCCGCACAGGGTCTATTGAAGCATTGCCGATATCGAAGCGGTCCTGGCTGCTAGTATAACTGTCGAGCGCCTGAAAAGAAAGACCGCCACGAAGGTTATACTTGAAAAGTCCTTCAGCCTTGGCATCGGTATCATTGAGAGCTGAGTCAGCGGAATACATCTTGTAGTCAAGGGCGCCCAGCAGGTATGCGTTGAACCTTTCAAAACCTTCATAGTCGGGGAGAGCCATTTGCAGACCACCCGCTGATGTGTTGTTAGCTGCAATGGTTACGGGCACCTCTTTGACCTTGGGTACGGACAGCCAAATTCCGGGAGAAATCCGGGTAAGGAAGTTGCTTGTCTTGTCCTGGTCCAGATCGTACAGGTTGTCTGTATATTCTTCGCCCACCGAGAGGAAAGGATGAAGATATCCACTGCCGGCGGTGCTGAACAATTCACTGTCTTTTTTTGCTCCGTCATCTTCAGGAAGCAGTGATTCTTTGCTGTCAGAACTGGACTGCCCCATAGGCATATCCTGCTCTTTGTTGAAAGGTGATTCCGCAGCAGGCTGGATATCATTGGAGGCAACCATTATCGTTTTACCAATCTGGATACCCTGGTGTTCCCCGGCAACCGCGAGTTGTGACTGAAGTAACAATGATGACAAGAGCAAAAGGCTGTATTGACGTTTCATTATTTTTTCCTTTTATGCTTACTTTAAGTGATTTTTTCTTCTCTTAGAGCAGAGTCGTACATTACCCCTTCCCAATAAACCAAAAAGGCCTTGCAGGAAATAGCAGGGCCTTTTGTTTTTTACTTTATACTAATTTTATTCTGTGGCTGAAATTTTAATGAAATGTTGATGGGCTGGCATATCCTGCTCTATTCTGTGTTCTTGTCAGTGCCGGTAGGCCGGCAAAAGTTGGAGCGTTGGTTCCTGCCGGAGTATAGGCTTGGCTGTCGGACATCTGGTCACCACATTCGGCCACACTTTTTTCGTAGGCGTCAACTAACAACACATCGGATATTCCAGCATCTTCAGCAGCCTTATTAATGTCTTTGCCATCTGCTCCCGCACAGTAAAGAGCCATAAGCAGCTGTCGGGGATTAAGTTCTTTTATTTTGAGTCCTTCATCAATGATCAAAGCGGGAGTCTGTCCTTCCGTTAATGCCCCTTTAACCGCTAACTCTATCCCTTTCTCCTGGTAGGTGGAAACAAAGGTTTCCGTCCAACCGGCCATAGCTGTTGTTGCGACAGAGAAAGTCAAAAAACATGCCAAGATTATTTTTTTCATTTTGCCTCCATGGAAGATCCAGAACTAACAAGAAAATAAAATAATTTAA
Source organism: Desulfocapsa sp. (assembly GCA_013792135.1). GTDB lineage: Bacteria > Desulfobacterota > Desulfobulbia > Desulfobulbales > Desulfocapsaceae > UBA2270. The sequence continues at coordinate 18,859 of VMSP01000016.1, forward strand.
TGTATGATACATAAAAATATAGACTAAAGCAAGGGATGAAAATAGATAAAACCACCTAAGATCAAATAAAAATCTATCGTCCCTTGCCCAAAAGCATTTCTTTGACTGTTATGCTGATTAACTTCAGGTCAAAGAGTAATGACCAGTTATCGATATAGTCTAAATCCATTTTCATCCAGTTATCAAAAGAAATGTCATTTCGGCCGCTTACCTGCCATATGCAGGTAAGCCCCGGTTTCATGGACAGACGCCGCCTTTGCCACAGCTGATATCGTTCCACCTCCTCGGGCAGGGGAGGGCGGGGACCTACCAGGCTCATCTCTCCTTTGAGGATGTTGAACAGTTGGGGAAGCTCATCTAAACTGCTTTTCCGCAGGAAACTGCCAAGACGGGTGACTCGAGGGTCTTTTTTCATCTTGAAAACAGGCCCGTCCATCTCGTTGTCTTGGGCCAGCTGGGATTTTAACTCTTCGGCGTTGTTCACCATGGTTCGAAATTTATAGAGGGAAAATTGTCTGCCATTGAGGCCGCTTCGTCGCTGGGTAAAGAGGACTGGCCCTTTTGAGGTTAGTTTAATTAACAGGGCAATAAGCAGCATCAATGGTGACAGCAAAATCAAACCTGCTCCTGCTCCTATATAATCGATCATTGTTTTGATTTTTAATTCCGAATTCTTGAAAGAGGTTGAAGACAAACACATGGTGGGCATGCCGAGAAAACTATCAATAAAAATTTTAGCTGTTTGCGGATAATACATAATTTTCTGGATTTGGAAGTCAGGCATAATCCGTATATTTATCCCCAGGTTTTCGGCAAAAAATATATATTCGTGTATGTTGTCGATTTTTTTTAAGGGAATGGCAAAAATGACTTCATCTATGGACTTTTGTAACAAAATATCACAAAAGTCTTCCATTGTACCGGTAACGGTAATATCTCTGGTAACGGTCGTGCCGACAAGTTTTATCTGATCCGAGGTCTCCAGGCAACCGTAAATTCGATATCCCGATTCAGGGTTCTTGAGTATTTCCTTGATCAGATCAATGCTCCTGCTCCTGCTCCCTACTATTAAGACTTGACGGGTATTGTAGTCACGTTGTCGGCTGTGCCTCAGGGTATAGTAGAGGATTGCTTTGGATGTTATGAGAAAAATAGTGGAAAGAGCCAGAAAAAAGGTCATGAATAGCCGGCTGAGAGCTGGTATGTGTAGGAAATATATCAAAAAAATTACCCCAAGCATCCCTGTGATAGTGGCCTGGACGATCTTCAATACAACCTGGTGAAATTTTTGCCTTCGAAAAGAGTCATACACTGCGCAGAGGCGTAGACTGAGATAATAACAGATGAGAGTAAGAATCAGTACGAAGGCGTAAGGTGTTTTAGCAGGAAGGTGAAGCCCACGCAGCCAGAAAGCCAGCCAGAAGGCAATCGTGACAATAAACAGGTCAAGTACTTGGTGCAGGGCCTGAAAAAACTCACTTTTTTCTTTTAATATTCCCACTTTTTTCTTAAGTCATTATCGTTAGTAATAATGGAGAAATGAGCATTTGTTTATTATGTTTTTTTATAGGATATCACACAATCTTTGAAAATGTCAAGACAAATGCCGTGGGTTGTTTTGGGTTGTGATCACGATAACGTTCCTTGTATGTGATGACTCGGAAGTGCGAAACCTGCCATTATATCAGCAAGTTAACTTTTTTGAAATTTTGTCATAAATTTTTTATCAATCCAGTCCTTGATCCAAAAAGCCAGGGATCCTGCAAAGATCAGCCATTTTTTACGAAATACCCCTTGTCCATTCCCCAGATTGAAAATCAGAAGATAATCTTTGCCGGGATCAAAAGGGATGAGCTCCTCACCTTGGAGATAGGCCTTGAGGTTATGAAATAGGATGGGGTTTTCTCTCACCGCATAGACGCCCACCTTTTCCAGGGGTTGGGGCTCAAAAGATATGCAGTCACCGCCGCCAAAGATCTCGGGGTGTTCAGGGCTTTGCAGGTAGCGATTCACCAGCAGGCCGCCATCCGGGCCGGTGGCGATCCCTGCCTGGCGAAAGAAGGAAGAGGGGTGAACCCCGGTTGCCAGGATAATAAAATCGGCATGCTCGTTGATCCCGCAATCAAAGATGAGGGTGTTGTCTTTGATGGTCTTCAAATAGCCATATTCATGGATGATGACCCCATTCTTCTCCAGCAGATCTTGACTTCTACGGCGTACATTTTCCTGAAACCTGGCCATGAAACTGCGACCGGCAAAAAGGGAGACCTTTACTTTGTGTCCGCTGGCGCTGACAAGCTGGCGGACGTTTCCGGCGACCTCTGCCCCGGCTGGACCGCCCCCAATAACAGCAATAGCCACTGATTGCTGCATTGCCTTTTCCAGGATCTGCTGGCGGGCCTCATACAGGCGTTCGATGGGCTTCACTGTATAGATGGTGGAGGCATCACCAATAATCTCCGGGAGATCGACGCTGCTGCCGGTATTGAAGGAGACCACGTCGTAGTCGACGATGCGACCGGATGCCAGATGCAGCCGCCGGGAGACAGGATCAACAGCTGTTATGGAGTCGCGGATAAAGGTGCCGCCCTGTTCTTCCACGGTCTGCCTGGTGGCAAAGCGAATATTGTCGGGTTCGTAGGTCGCGCCCAGCATACCTGGGCCCATGCCGGAATAGTAATGATAGTCTGAAGGGCCGATGACGGTTACTGTGTGTCCGAGATCACACAACAGTTTGATATTGGCCAAAGTAACCATGTGGGCATGTCCGCCGCCTGCCAGAACCAGATGCTTTCCCATTTTGGTGCCTCCTCTGTGCTTTATCATTGAACAGTTGTCTCAGCTGATTGCTCTGGTGACAATGTCCCGGTCAAAATAGTTTATTGCCATGCCGGCATCGACCACCAAGGTCTGGGCGGTAATGCCGGAGGAGCGTTCCGAGAGAAGAAAGACTGCGGTATCTGCAGCCTCTTGGGTAGTCAGCGCTTTTTTCCTCAGAGTTGCTTTCTCTGCATAGAGATAACTGTCCACATAGCCGGGAATCCCTGCCGAGGCCGAGGTCTTCAGCAGACCCGGGGCAATGGCGTTGAAGCGGATGTTGGAAAATGCGGAGAAGCTCTTGGCCAGAAAGCAGATGGATGAGTCCAGGGCTGCCTTGATCGGCGCCATATACCCATAGTTTTCTGCCGCCATCCTGGTGGTTGAGATGGAGACGGTGACCACTGAAGCATTGCTATCCAGAAGTCCCTGAAAATGGTTGCAGATGGAAATCAGGGAAAAACAGGAGATGTCCATGGCCTGGAGAAAATCCTTTTTCAAGGTGGCATGAAAGGGTTGCAGGCCCTCAGAGTAATTGGCAAAGGCAATGGAGTGAACCATGCCGTGAATGCGTCCGCCGCTCTCCGCCTGAATCTCGGCGGCAATCTCATCGCAGACCCGGGCAATATTGGCCTCATCTTCGACGTCGCAGATAAATACCGGGCATCCGGGAAAGAGGCTGCGCGCTGTTTCCTGACGGGCCTGGGACCGGACCACATGGATTACCCGTGCTCCTTGGGCAATCAAAGTCTTGCCAATGGCACAGGCAAGGGATTTTTTATTGGCCAGCCCGAAAAGAACAAAAGTTTTATCAGTGATATTAAGAAAATCCATGGTCAAGTCCTGTGGAAGCGGTTATTTTTGCGAGACTATGAAAGATGGTCTCTTGCTTGAAAGCTTCTTAACCAGTGTCTGTCCATAAATAAGGATTTTTGTTCGATATCAAGGACTGCGAAAAAAATAAGCGCAGGCATATAAATGATATTCCGAGCATTATTTTTTGAGTATGACGCAGAGATTGGACAAAAAGACCACTTATAGACAGACGCTAACCAGAATACCCTTTTTTACATCGTTATTTCAATGATTGAATTTCCTTCGCCTATCATATCCCCCATTGGCATCATTCATTCCTGTTATCCGGAAAAATTCGGTATTCCCCGGCAGCCTGGTCTGGTCAAAAGCAGCAGCGGTCGTCTTGAGTTGTTGCCGCCTTGTAACCGGGAAGAGATGGTCAGGGGACTGGATGCCTTTTCGCATATCTGGATCCAGTTTCTGTTCCATGAGGCGGTGGTGGAGGGGTGGCGTCCGACGGTACGGCCTCCTTGGCTGGGGGGACAGAAGCGGGTAGGGGTTTTTGCCAGCCGCAGCCCCCATCGGCCGAATTATCTGGGGCTTTCGGTGGTCCGGCTCACGGGGATATGTCAAGATAACCATGGCTTGTTTCTGGAGATTGCGGAGCTCGATCTGCTCGATCAGACGCCTGTTGTTGATATCAAGCCTTATGTTCCCTACAGTGACAGTATTGTTGGCGCCAGTGGCGGGTTCATTCCGCCTCCTGAATCTGTGGAACGGGAGGTAGTGTTTTCTGAGGCGGCAACGATATTTTGCCGCGAGTATGAACAGCGTACAGGCCGCCGGCTCAGGTCCTTGATTAGTGAGACTCTCGAGCAGGATCCCAGGCCGGCAAGTCAGCGCCGGCAGATACGCGAATACGGGATGGCGCTTTGGGATGTGAATGTCCGCTGGCAGGCCCAAGGGGAGCGTTTTCTGGTGCTGATGATCACGGAAAAATGAGAGAGGGAAAGGAAAGAGGTCCTATGGGCGGACAAATTCATTGAGCTTGCAATAGACCCTGCCCCCAATGTCGTAGCTCTTGGTGAGCATGTTGTACTCGAGGCTGCCGCCTTTAATGGATACATCCTTGCCGATGAGTCTGGTGGGGCCGGGGCAGTTGGCTATTTTGCTCTTGTCATTATAGTGGAGGAGTTCGGTGTAGATCTCGTATTTATCCTTGGGCTTTTTGATTATCACTTTCTCAGTGAGAGTAAGCAGGCTGGATGTCTTGTCAAAGACACCCTGTCGGGCGGTGATGTGAGTTTGTTCTCCCTGCTCGCTGGTGATGGTAGCATTGATATCCTCCATCTTGAATTCATCGGTTGTCTTGCCGGTCATGGCCCGTTTGGCAACGATATCAAGGGTAGTCAGTCCATTATGGCTCTGGATGATATGAACGGTGTTCATGGTAAAGTCATGGGCATTTTGCCGATTCTCGGCCAGGGCAGGGTTGTATCCGCCACGGGGAGCGAGAAAGGCGGTCAGTGGTATCCGCCACAAAGGGAATGTGAGCAGCAGGGCAAAGGGAACCAGCCAGATGAAGTTTCTGCTGTTAATGTTCATACTCATCGACTCATATAGCTTTGCAGAAGTTGCTGATACTGTCCTTTGGCTTCAAGAATCAGATTGCAGATTTCCCGGACTGCGCCATGGCCGCCTGATTGTTCGGTAGTATAGTGTGCGGCTTCCTGGGCTTCTCGTACCGCATTGGCCGGGGCAGCGCTGAATCCTGCCCGGTTAAGAAGAACAAGATCCAGCCAGTCATCTCCCATGTAGGCAATTTCAAAGGGCTTGCAGCCTGATTGTTTAAGGATTTCTTTGTAGGCCTCCACTTTGTTTCCGACCCCTTGATAGACATAGTGTATCTTCAGGTTGGCGCAGCGTCGGGCCACGGCCTCGGAGCTGCGGGCCGTAATTACGCCTAGCTCCAGGCCTGCCTCCTGCAGGAGGCGCAGACCAAAACCATCCTGGGTATTGAAGGCCTTTGATTCCTGCCCCTCATGAGAATAGATGAGACTGCCATCGGTGAGCACGCCGTCCACATCGAGAAGCAGAATACGGATGGGCTTGGCCTTGGAAAGCGCTGCCAGCCAGGCCGCACTGCGAATGGGGCTGGCTGGCTGATTTCTGGCCATGGCACGGTAGCCTTCGAGGACCTCGCAGTCTGAGGGGTACTGGCCGGGCTTTGTGGGGATGCAGGAGTCAGGGCACATGGGCTTCAGGGGGTTGGTTGATAAAATTATCTAGCTTTAAGTTTCTGATATTGTATGGATCTATTGTGGTTTGCTCAGGATCGCAGGCATAAAGAAGAGCCAGGGGGAGCCGAATTTTGCCTTAAGGCTGACTCCGGAAAAGGCAGCCCAGCCATTGAATGAGATATACCAGTTGCCCGCCTGTGGATTATTGATGATAATACTTTCTGTAGTAGAGTCGGACCAAGATCTGTAGTCCCAGGTATCCGTAGTGGGTTGGGAACCGTAGCGGGCATAGAGATCGGCATCACCGGTGCCGCCCCAGGTTTGAACAGTTAGAGAGCGTGTACCAGTGGGGACAGCGATATAATAATCGAGCATTTCATCTTGTGCGCCTGAGAGATTGCTTACGGTAACACCATTTTGTAATTCAATAACATCTGGCGTGTAATTTGCGATAACCGTCTTGCCTTCAGTCATTGAGACGGTGCATTCTGTGCTGGCTGTGGAGTCACATCCACTCCAGTTATTAAAGGTTGCAATGCCGGAGGTAGATGGTGCAGTCAGTGTGATGTCTGTGTCTGGCGTAATACCGCTTTCACTGTAATTAGTCGTTCCTGAGTAGATTACGGGATTGCCGGTAATGGCAACACTGGACGCACCGGAGGAGTTTACATTGAGGGTGTAGGATGGCGCTGTCATGAAATTTGCAGCCTCTAATACATTAATCCTCTTTTTTGTTACAGGACAGTTACCGTCCGTAATAGATAATCCTGTAGCCTGGAAGGCGCTAAGGATATCTGCCACACTGGCATCTGGCCGTTGTTGTTTGAGCAATGCCCATGTGCCAGTTACATGGGGCGTTGCCATTGAGGTACCATTCCAGCTTGTATAAGCACTATCAGGAATTGACGAATTGATAGTTGAGCCAGGGGCAAAAAGACTCATAAAGGTTGCGCTGTTTGAATACCCGGCAACGTTATCTACGTCATCAGTGGCTCCGACGCTTATTGCGGATGATATGCAGGCGGGAGCACTGATTGAGCCACAATAGCCATCGTTGCCTGAGGCAATGATAGTAGCAATACCTGCGGCTCGTAAATTATCAATACTTGCTTTAAGTGAGTTCGTGTCACAATAACTGCTATATTTACCGTCGCCAAGGCTCATATTTACAGATGCAATAGTATAGGTGTCTCTTAATTCATAAATTCGTTCAAGGCCCTTCATCTGATCACTGGTATAGGATAATGCACAAGGTGATTTCCCAACACCACACAGATCCTCGTTGTCGAATCGTGAAAAAACCTGCACTGCTATGATATCAGCTTCCGGAGCAACTCCAGGGCCGGGAGACCCGCTGATAGATTGCCTGCCTCCAGCAATGCCTGCCACATGGGTGCCGTGATCACACTTCCCTGCTGGACAAATCCCGCTGATATATGGTATGGCAGAGTCATTCACGGTTGATTCCGTCACGCCCCCAGGACATATTGTTGTACTGCTATATGCTAAATAATTCGTTGAATAACAGGCCTCTGAGACCACACTTCCGGAGAGGAACGGATGAAGCTTGTCAACTCCTGTATCCAGGACAGCGATGGTGATCCCGGTGCCTTTAATATTGGAAGAATGTAAATTGGAGGCCCCTATGCGGGGAATACTCAGATCAAGAGTAGGGGCACTCAGCGTATCCTCTTGCACTTGTAGAATATCTGGAGATGCAAGAAGAGCATCTAAGGTTGCGCTGTCAACTGTCATTGAGAGATAAGGCGTATATCTAAACTTGTAACTATTCAGTACTCTATGTCCTGCCAAACCCCTTAGCACAGACTCTTGCGCAGAATCTATTTGACCCATCTGCTTAATCGCCGGAGCAGATAATGTATCTGCCATGGGCTGAAATGCCTGCGTTGTTTTAACCCTGACAATAATCCTGACAGATCCATCCTTGTTAGCCTTTGCCGCAAGGGTTTTATTTTCAGGGCTATTTTTTTCCTCAACAAGAGTATTGCTGACGGCATAAACATCAGACGATACGATTGGCGACAAAGAAGCTGTTAACAACAACAGGCCCAATATCGCAGACAGCATACCGTTCCGCTTTATTTTTTGGAGGAAGGTTTGTGAGAACTTCATGGCGTAATCTCGAGTTTTTCTGTGACTCTGCCTGGTTCTATTTTTTACGCAGAATTTGCTGGGAGATTAAAAAGTAAAAGGACTGAAAATTAAAATCCCTGGCATACCTGTCGAATCTGCACCAGTTGGGTCAGGATTTCTTCAATCTGATCAAGGGCTATGGAATTGGGTCCGTCACAGAGGGCTTTGTCCGGATCTGGATGGACTTCCATGAAGAGACCGTCAATACCGGCAGCAACTGCGGCCCGGCTGAGCGGGGCGATGAACTCTCTCTGGCCTCCGGAAGATGTGCCGGCACCTCCTGGTAGCTGTACAGAGTGGGTGGCGTCGTAGATCACCGGGCAGTTAAAGGAGCGCATGATGGGCAGGGCGCGCATATCGACCACCAGATTATTGTAGCCAAAGCTTGCGCCCCGCTCGACCAGCATGATTTTTTTGCCGCCTGCCGCCCGGATCTTGTTCACACCATGTTCCATGTCCCAGGGAGAAACAAACTGTCCCTTTTTCAGGTTAATGGGTCGGCCTGTTCGGGCCACGGCGGTGAGGAGATCGGTCTGTCGGCAGAGAAAGGCGGGAATCTGGATGATGTCCAGAACCTCGGCCGCTGCCTCTACCTGGGATGTTTCGTGGACATCGGAGATTACCGGTACCTGCAGCTCTTCTTTGATGCGGGAAAGAATGGCCAGACCTTCTGTCAGGCCAGGACCCCGGTAGGAGGAAAGGGAGGTGCGGTTGGCCTTGTCAAAGGAGGCCTTGAAGACATAGGAGAGTCCGAGGCGGGCACAAATTTCCTGCATGGTGCCTGCCACTCTGCGGGCCATCTCTTCCGATTCGAGGGCGCAGGGCCCGGCGATGAGCAGCAGGGGTTGGCCGGAGCCGACCTGAATCAGGCCGCCACCCGGGGTGGCAATGGCAACCGGAGAGACGTTTTGGGCTGTCATTGGCCGCTGTAAAAAAATAACATGGTCATCGTACGAACCTGAGCGGCATAAGGAGCCGTAACGAAATTGATATAAATGGCCATGTTATTTCGTAACGGCTCCTAAGCCCTTATGCTTGATGGCCGCGGCGATAAAGTCACGAAACAGGGGATGTGGCCGCATCGGTTTGGACTTGAATTCCGGATGAAACTGGCAGCCGAGAAACCAGGGATGGTCTTTCAGTTCAACAATCTCCACCAGATTGTTGTCAGGAGATGTCCCGGAAATTACAAGACCTTTCTCTTCCAGCCGCTGGCGATAGTCGTTGTTGAACTCATAGCGGTGGCGATGCCGTTCTGAGATCTCTTCCATACCATAGGCGGCCCGAGCCAGGGTCTCTTCCCGCAACTTGCAGGGATAGGCGCCAAGGCGCAGTGTGCCTCCCATCTCTGATGTCTCGTCGCGTACCTGCATCTTGCCGGTACGGTAATCAAACCACTCCTTGATGAGGTAGATAATCGGATCAGGGGTGGTGAGATCAAGTTCTGTGGAATAGGCCTTGGGTATCCCTACCACATTACGGGCATATTCAATAACGGCCAGTTGCATACCCAGGCAGATGCCGAAGAAGGGGATCTTCTGTTCCCGGGCATAGGTGATAGCCTTGATCTTGCCGGCCACTCCCCGTTCACCAAAACCGCCTGGTACCAGGATCCCATCGCATCCGGCCAGCAGATCAGCGGGATTCTCTTTTTCCAAGTCCTCGGCGTTGATGTAGCGCAGTTCGACCCTGGCATCATTGGCCAGTCCGCCATGCACCAGAGACTCATGCAGACTCTTGTAGGATTCGGTCAGGTCAACATATTTACCGGGAATACCAATGGTGACGGTCTGTTTGGGGTTTTTGATCTTCTTGACCAGATCTTCCCACGGTTTGATATTGGGTTTTCCGGTCCAGATGTTAAGCAGCTCGAGGATCTTGGAGTCCAGACCTTCTTTGTGGAATTGGAGCGGCACTTCGTAGATGGACTCAACGTCAATGCCGGTGATCACAGCGTCCTTGGGCAGGCTGCAGAAAAGTCCGATCTTGGCCTTCAGCTCATCGCTCAGGGGGGCTTCGGTACGGCAGACCAGGATATCGGGTTGGATGCCATCGGCACGCAGTTCGCGCACAGAGTGTTGGGTGGGCTTGGTCTTGACCTCGCCTGCGGTCTTGATATAGGGCACGTAGGTGAGGTGGATATACAGGGTGTGCTCCCGACCCAGATCGCCACGTAACTGTCGGATGGCCTCAATAAAGGGAAGTCCTTCGATGTCGCCGACGGTGCCGCCGATCTCAATGATCGCCACATCGACGCTGCCGTCAAGCTGGAGGATTGCCTCTTTGATCTCGTTGGTAATATGGGGGATGACCTGAACGGTGCCGCCCAGATATTCGCCGCGTCGTTCCTTGGTGATGACCGAATAGTAGATCCGTCCGGTGGTGTAGTTGTTTTTCTGGGCCATGACCGCGTTGGTGTAGCGTTCATAATGACCCATGTCCAGATCGGTCTCGGCCCCGTCGTCGGTGACAAACACCTCTCCATGCTGAAAAGGGTTCATGGTACCCGGATCAACATTGATATAGGGATCGAGTTTCTGGAAGGTAACCGTCAGGCCCCGGCTCTCAAGGAGTGCGCCGATGGCCGCTGCCGCCAGTCCTTTGCCGAGAGAGGAAAGCACGCCGCCGGTCACGAAAATAAACTTGGTTTGTTTGGTGTTATTTTGATTTTTCATGAAGGCCACTATAGCAATGGGAGCTCTTTTTTGGAATAAAAAAGATAGACATGTGTAGACATTTCTTTACTTGTTTTTCAACCTTGCCGTAACTATTTTGTCCCTTGTCGAGAATGATTCTTATAAATTGATTCCCTGGAGGATGTCATGACTTTAATTTTAGCTTTTTTGGCTGTGTCGTTGATGAGTGTGGTTTGTGTTACGCCGATGATAGCAGAAGAACAGCGGGAGGTGGCCATCTTTGGCGGCGGTTGTTTCTGGTGCATGGAGCCGCCTTTTGAGGAACTGGAAGGGGTCCTTGAGGTTACGGCCGGCTATGCCGGCGGCAGCAGGGAGACCGCGGATTATCAGCAGGTGAGCAGTGGTCGGACCGATCATTATGAGGCGGTGATGGTGATTTATGATCCTGCGAAGGTTTCTTATGGGCAGTTGCTGGAGGTATTCTGGCATCAGATTGATCCTACCGATGGTGGCGGCCAGTTTGCCGATCGTGGCTCTCAGTATAAGACGGCCATCTTCTATCAGGATGAGGACCAGAGGGATTTGGCTGAGAAATCCAAGGCAGATCTTGCGGCCTCCGGTCTTTTCTCAGGACCTATTGCCACCCGGATCCTGCCGGCAGCCCCTTTTTATGAGGCTGAGGAGCATCATCAGGATTATTACCGCAAGAATTACAGCCATTATGCGGCCTACAAGGAAGGCTCCGGTAGAAAAGCTTTTCTAGAAAAGGCATGGCCGCCAAAAGGGCAGCAGCTGAAAAAAGAGTATGTGAAGCCAGCCGACGAAGAATTGCGCCGCCGCCTCACCCCACTGCAGTATGAAGTGACCCGGAAAGAGGGTACTGAGCCGGCTTTTCATAATGAATACTGGGATAATAAAGAGCAGGGGATCTATGTGGATGTGGTCTCCGGTGAGCCGCTTTTCAGCTCCAGGGACAAGTTTGATTCAGGGACAGGCTGGCCCAGTTTTACCAAGCCCCTTGAGGCAAAAAACGTGGTGGAGAAAAAGGATCGCAGTTTTTTCACGGTGCGGACCGAGATCCGCAGTGTCCATGGTGACTCGCATCTGGGGCATGTCTTTGACGATGGGCCACCTCCAACGGGCCTGCGGTATTGTATGAATTCCGCCGCCCTGCGTTTTGTTCCGCAGGCAAAACTGGAAGAAGAGGGGTATGCCGAGTATCGGGACAGTTTGTAGCGACGCGAATGTAAGATGGCTTGATGATCTCGTAATGATTGCGGGACATCAAGCATTTTTTGTTTTGTAGCATCTTCTTCAGAATATCCGGAAAATCCATGAATGCGCCAATTGCTATCGGAATTTCCTATTTGACTAATAGCTACTTGTCGGCAATATTTCGCCCTTTGATCTTGCTTGTTCACAGTTTAATAAACAATGTCGGAAGAACTTTTTCTGACAAAAATTGAGAAGAGGGGCCAATAATGAATGCTGAGTCTTTTGAGATAAAAGCCTATCCTGAGATGTGGAAGGATCTGGGGATGGATGTGGAGCGCTTTGACAAGATGCGGTTGATGCTGGGCGAGATCTATCGTAAGACCTATCTGACCCAGAAAAACCGTCCAGTAAAGATGGCTTATTTTGATGACATGGTTGCAGAGATTCACGGTGGGCGGATTAAGGAGATTCTTGCAGCTAGGGCGGAAGGGCATCCTGTTATTGGCACTTTTTGTGTCTACATCCCGGAAGAGGTGGTTCTGGCGGCAGGTGGGATCTGTGTCGGGTTATGTGGTGGTTCTCAAGGCTCAGTCCCTGATGCCGAAAAGATCCTGCCCCGTAATATCTGCCCCATGGTAAAGTCTGCCTTTGGCTTCAAGGCCGGCCGAATCTGTCCCTATTTTCAGGCGGTTGATTTTGTCTATGGGGAGACCACCTGTGATGCCAAGAAGAAGACCTGGGAGATCCTTGACACCATGGTTCCCACCTATGTCATGGAGATTCCGCAGATGAAAAAACAGTCTGACCGGGATATGTGGCTTAGTGAGGTGAAGGAGTTCAAGGCCAAAGTGGAGGAGGTAGCAGGCAAGGAGGTGACGGTCGAGGGGTTAAAGAAGGCGGTCAAGGTGATGAACGGCAAACGGCGAGCCCTGCAACGGCTCAACACCCTGCGTCATACCAAGCCGACTCCGATCTCCGGCAAGGATGTGCTGCTGGTGGAACAGATCGCCTTTTATGATGAGCCGGTGCGTTTTGCTTCTCAAGTCAATGAGTTATGCGATGAACTTGAACTGCGGATCGCGGCCGGTGAGGCGGTACCGAGTAAAGAAGCGGTCAGGGTTATGGTGGCCGGAGTACCGATGGCCCTGCCCAACTGGAAGCTGCATCATCTGGTGGAAGGGGCCGGGGCAGTCATTGTCAATGAAGAGAGCTGCATCGGTACCCGCTATTACAAGGATCTGATGGCGGAGGATGGCAAGGACATGGAGACCATCCTCTCCGATCTGACTAAGCGATACATGAACATTGACTGTTCCTGTTTCACCCCTAATAACGAACGGATTGAGCAGGTGCTCAAGGAGTTCCGTGAATCCGGAGCCGATGGCATCATCCATTATTCGTTGCAGTTCTGTCATACCTATAACATTGAGGAGATCCGCATCCGTGAGGCCTGTGTCAGGGAGGGGATTCCCTACATGTTCATCGAGTCGGACTACTCGCCCGAAGATGTGGGGCAGATTCAGACCCGTGTTGAGGCTTTTCTTGAGCAGATCCGTGGATAAAACCCAAGTAGCAGAGGGGAAAATGTTTGTCGGAATTGATCTGGGGTCGCGGGCCATCAAGGTTGCCGCCTGGCAAGGAGGCAATTTGGTTGATTTCAAGATCAGGGAAAGTGGTTTTGAACCGCATCGGCAGGTAGAGGAGATGATCCTGGAGTATCAACCTTGCTCTGTTCTGGCAACCGGTTATGGCCGTCATCTGGTGAAAGAGTATTTTGCCTATGAGGTGATTACCGAGATCAAGGCCCATGCCCTTGGGATTCATGCCCTCTTGCCTGAGGCAACAACCGTTGTTGATATCGGCGGCCAGGATTCCAAGGTGATTTCTCTGAACGCCAAAGGACAGGTGGTAAATTTTCAGATGAACGATAAGTGTGCCGCCGGCACCGGCCGTTTCCTTGAGATCATGGCTGTCTCTCTGGCCTATCCTCTGGGGGAGTTCGGCCCGGCGGCACTCGATTCAGATAAGGAGGTGCAGATCAACTCCATGTGTACGGTATTTGCTGAATCAGAGGTCATCTCTATGAAAAACAGAGGGGTACCCCGGCAGCATATTGCCAGAGCCGTACATGCCTCGGTTGCCGACCGGATTGTCTCCATGCTCAACCGGGTTGGCTACGGTGAGACTATTGCCTTTTCCGGTGGCGTGGCCAATAACCCCTGCATCGTGGAGATGGTGCGCCGGAGGTTGGAGAATGTGCAGGTTATCGTTCCGGAAAATCCCAGTATCATAGGTGCTCTCGGCGCCTCGCTTCATGCTCAAAGTCAGGGGCGGGCAACAGAGTAAAGGTCTTTTGGATCAATGAAAGCGCAACCTCTTCAAGTTTGCACCTTGTTCGACGGCATGTAATCTCTCATTCTCATGACACTCTTTTGAGAGAGGTCTGAAGTTTTGCTAAAGCCCTTTGTTTTTTTGGTAAATCATTACCGGCTGGCCAATCAGTCTTTCCAGGGGCTGGACATCGTAGCTGCCTTTTCGGAGAGAGGAAAAAAGGGTGTTCAGTTCATTCTTCCAGTAGGTTGCCATTGCTTCTTTTTTCGGAGCAATGTCATGGAGGAGAAGAATGTCTCTTGCTTTGAGTTTTTGCAGGACGCGCTGGGCCAGGTTTGTGATCTTCTTGTTTCCCTGATCAAAAATCCGACAGCTGAAGGTGACGGTTACCAGATCTTCATCGAGCAGTACCTGTCTCAGACGTGAATTGCTTATCCCGGCCGGTGGGCGGAAGGCAAGGGATTGAATTCCTGATTGTTTTAACACTTCCTGGGTTTGATGAATATCCTGCTGTAATCTCTTTCGACTTCTCAACATCAGCAGATTGTCATGCTGCCAGGAATGATTGCCGATGGTGTGCCCTTGGGCAAGAATGTCGGCAATGAGATCTGGATGTCGTGCTGCTTTTTCACCGACCACAAAGAAGGTGGCTTTGAGTTGATAGCGGGCCAACAGTTCGAGCACTATTGGTGTGGAAGAGGGAGAGGGGCCGTCATCAAAGGTGAGGGCTACTCCTTTGCTGCCGGTGACGCTTCTGCTGATTATGGGGAGGAAAAAGCCGACCTGTGGGAAAAACGGTGCCGCAAGGCAGAGTATCAGAAAGAGAAACAGGGGGAGTGTGGCGAGCCAGGGATCGAAAAACAAGAGCAGGACGGCAAGCAGAAAGGCAGTAAATCCGATTTTTTCTGCTGGAGAAAGAGAGCCTTTCTGTTCTCTATTTGTTGGTCGTGTCATCTTTTTCAGCTCGCCCGATCATCCAGACCAGTTCACTATTTCCTGGTGACACCATGTTGGTTTCAACAACTAAACCGGCCTCGGTCATGAGTCCAGCCATTCTTTCTGAAGAACGGTACCAGGGCTTGCTTCCTGAAAACTTGATCCTGTAATCTTCAAGCAGCCAGGAGCTGGACCGAGAAGTCTCCGGCTGAATGGCATAACGTATCACCACTATGCCGCCTGGCGCAAGGGCCTGGAAGCAGTTAGTGAAAAGAGTCATCATTGTTTCGTCGTCCAGATAATGGAGCATATCCAGCAGCAGCACAAGATCAGCTGGCCTGGCAAGAGCAGGCAGGTTGGGCGCGCCATCCTGAAGGATTGTTCCTCTTTCTCCCATGGCAAGGGCTGCCACTCTTACTCGTTCCGGATCGGGATCCATGGCAATGATTTTCGCCTGCGGAAAATATTCCAGACACCAACAGCCGGGAACTCCATAGCCGCAGCCGATATCAAGGATTATCTTGATATCGGCTTTATATTCTGCCAGAAGTGCTGCCAGATCATCAAATATGGGGTCGAATTTCAGCTTGAAACGGGCAAACATCTTTGGATATGCTTCCATGAGACGATAGCGGGCCAGAATGAGCTGGGAAAGGGATTGTTCTGTAACTGTCCGTTTTTCTTCGAAAAAAAAGGCCTGCAACATGGGAGGTAGAAGGAGAAAAGCGCCGAGCAGTGAATAACCGATGCCCAGCAAGGAAGTGATCCCAATACTGCGCAACAGGGAATGTTCGGCAAAACAGAGCACACCAAAGCCGATGAGAGTAGATGTTGCTGCCATAAAAACTGCCATGCGTACCAGTTGGAATGCAGGGTGGTCGGGATTGCGGTATCGCTGGTGAGCCTTGACAAAGAAAATGGAATAGTCGATGCCCATCCCCAGGATAATAATTGAGAGCATCAGACTGGGGATGTCCAGCGGATGGCCAATCAGTTTCATGGTTCCCAGGGTGCAGATATAGGAAAAGAGTGGGGGGAGCAGGGTAATGAGTGTCAGCTGCCAGCTCAGAAAAAAGACAAAGAGCAAGACGGCAATGCTTACGGCAATGATCCCTAATATTGTGGTAAAGGTGGTAAAGAGAATATTTGCCAGCTGTGCAGAAAAGAATGGGCTGTCAAAAATCTTGGCATCTTGACCATAACGATCAATAAAGTTTTGGCTGTTATATTTTTCCCCTGGAGAAAGAGTGATAAATTGGACCAGGCTGCCCTTCTTTTCCGATATTCCCATAAGCTGATAATAACGGGAAGGAATAAGAGAGGCGGTGGCTTGTAATGGTGACTGCAACACCCCCAGAAACTGATCAAAGGCATGCGGTGCAAAGCCCAGGGCAGCTCCGCTTGTCTCCAGTTCTTTTTGCAGTTTTGCTATTTTGTCCCTGCTCCAGAACTGCTTCCAGGCAGTCAGGTTGTCCCTGGTCCTCAGGGTGCCTGGAAATATCATTGATGGAACAAAGGCGGACTGGAGAATATCAGCCTTTCTATCGGCGTTGATTTTTTGGAGGATGATATCATTCTTCTGTTGGATCTCATCCATTGAATCCCCCCTAACCATCAAGAAAATTCTCTTACCCATATTTCCCCAGACGCTTGAAAACATTTGGTCGGCTGCCAGGGTCTCGCTACTCACCGTATTCATACTTTCCAGGCTGACATTAAATTGGGGATGAGCGAAAAAGAGCAAGACACATGCCAGGGCTACTGCGGATCCGGCGCCGATAGGTCCAGTACGATAGAGCCTGTCCACCAAGCCTTGCAGAGGGAGGCTCCGTTTTTGGGCCGGGGGTAAGGAAGGAGTGAGACGGGGAAAGATGGAGTGGACAAAAAGAAAGGAAAAAAGGACCCCCAAGGCCGTGAACTGGCCTAATTGAACAAAAATGGGAAAGCCGCTGAAACAAAGAATGAGAAAAGCACCTATGGTGGTGAGGACAGTCAGTATGCCGACCGCATAGACTTCCCGTGATGCCTCTTTACCCTTTGTCTCTTGTGGACGATCAAGAAAGAGCAGGTAGGCGATACCGTGGTCGACGGTGATGGAGATAATGGCGCCGCCAAAGCCTAAGACCATGATGGAGATGGAATGATGAAACAGAGAAAAGACAAACAGGGCAGCCGCAGTACCGGCAAAGGCGGGCAGCAGAGCAAAGATACCGAGCAGAGGCCTGGGAAAGGCAAAGAACAGAAGCAGTCCAATACCCGCGGTTGAGAGCAGGAGGGCCAATTGGACGTCGTGGCGGATGATGCGTTCATTGTCCAGTGCGGCCCGATAGGCCCCCACTGGTGTGAGGGTGACGTTGATCTCACCGGGAGTATATTTATGGTCGAGATCTTTTGCGATCGTGGCCAGTAATGCTGAGATCTGTTGAGCTGAAGCCGTGTCCGTGCCGGCAGTTCTGGGCCGTGCGGTTACCAGGAGGTGGCGGTTATCAGCCGAAAGAAGCTGGCCTTTATAGATCCTTGATTCCGTAGAGGGCGCCAGCAGTGCCATTTTTGCCATGACCGGTTCCATGAGGCCAAGGGGGTCTGCTGCCATAAATGTGGACTGGCCGATGCCTTCAAGGCTGCTCAGCTTCAGTAGGAGTTCATTCAGGCGTTGTTGGATGAACTCTTTTCCCAATCTGGGTGTGACCTCTTGCTCGAGTTCCTCTTGGGAGAACATGATCGGCAGGTTGGTGACAATATGGAGGGCAAGATCAGGGAGCAGTTTACTGACTTCATTAATTCCCACTTCTGCAAAAAGGCCGCTTGCCCGGAGCTTCTGTTCAACGAGCTCTCCACATTCTATCAGAATGTTTGGATCATCCTTGTCAAGCGTGATGTCCACTGCAATCTGGTCGTGAATGGGATGGTTGGTAAATATTTCCAGGGCATCGCTGATCACGCTTTGATCAGACGGCAGAGAACGGACGACATCGGTATCGATATCCAGGCGAAGGATACCTATGGCAGCCGTGCCGATGATCAGGATGAAAACAACGGCAATCAGAGGATAGTTGAATGATTTAAGCATCTTTACAGGTCTGTTATCCTGCCCATGATATCATGATGAACAGCGTCAGGGCCGCGAGAAAAAGGAGGTGAAGAGAGACAATCAGTTGTTTGTGGCGTTGAAAAGTTTCATTTGTTTTCTGGATAAATGGCAGGCCACCGAAAAATCTCCGCATCTTGTCAAGAACAATAGTCTGGTTATCAGTGCTGGCCCGGCCTTGAAACGCAATCATGGGATAGAGGGCAAAAAAATCCTGACAGTGGCTGCGCAGGAGGTTATCAAATGGAATACCATTCCATGGCTCCTGAACGAGAGCCTCAGCAAAGGGACGGTTGAGCGCATAGGCATGGGCAAGGCAGCGGTACTCTATTTTCACCACCGATTGTTCTTCCGTCCTGGTCATCTTGTTGCTGAGGCCTCCCAGGAAAAAACCATTCCAGGCAGGCAGATTTTGCAGGAAGATATTTGCCTGCAATAAGGATTGAGCGTTGAAATCTTGAAAAAAAATGTCATCTTCAAAGATCAGGATATGGCGTGCCCCGGCTTGTAAACCTTTGTGCAGACAATGCATATGGGATTGGAAAATCCCTTTTTCCTGATTGTCAGGATGTTTTGTGACCAGCTCAAACTCTACCCGTTCCCTCAGACCAACAGCTGCAAATTGTTTTTTCGCCTCCGTTCGTCTATCCAGGCGTTTGTCTATTGAGATACAATAGATTTTGTCAAAAAAAAGCCAAGGATCAGCAAGCGGTGCCATGTCTTACCTGTGTAAAAGAGTTGGCGGAGGAAAGCTTTGTGGTGTAAAAAGATACACGGAGACAGTCTCAGTTGATGGTAGACGAAAGTAATGTAAGGGATCCATGGATAAAATGATATCTTTTTTCAGAAAACTTGTGATAACGATTGCCGGTACCGATTTTGTCCGTGCTGCCATCGAAGAACAGGCAGATTTGTCGGACTTTAAGGAAAAGCCATCTTTGAAACTCATTGCCGGAGTTTTTTTAATCTGCATAAGTTTCCCCCTTGGTTGGCCAGCGGTTGCCGCATGCGGCATTGCCGCTGCGAAACTGAACGAACCCTTGATTGCTGTGATTGGAGGGCCTTTGGTCTATGGCTTTTCGCACCTGGTGTTTCTTCTGGGGATGTATTTTTCCGGTGCAAAGTACACGGTAATTTTCTTTCGCTGGTTCAGCAGAGTCACTGTCGAAAAATTGCTTTCCCTGCTTGCTCCCGAATTATCCTGAGACCAGAAATTGGTATTTTTTGATCCAATCCGGGGGCTTGATCTGACCGCCGCTGACATCACGCATCTGTAGTCCTTTCACTGTTTCACAGGGCTTTCCTGCTGTATCAAAAATAGAAAGGTCAAAAATGAGTTCATCGCTGTTTTGGGTCACAAGAACCACTGTGGTGCTGTATTGTGCTCCTGATCTGGTCGGCTTGTGGATTATCCGTCTGGCAAAACCCACCGGAAAGGGAATGAAATCGGCAAGGCTCTGGCCTAAAACGCAGGCGGCATGCATGGCCCCATCAAGGGGAAAGGGCGAACCAAGCTCTTTTGCCATATCCAGTCCCTTCGGGAGATTGGGTGCCTGCAGGGTTCCCCAGGCAGCAAGATTTGAGAGGTGGAGATGCCCCGTCAAGGTGTGGTAGCATGGGCCAAAAGGGACGAGTTTCTCATAAATGCGCTTTGCTTCCACGGAGCCGGTTGGTTGTGTGGGTAAAGGCTGGTCAACGGGTGTCGTCTCTCCACTGTTTTGCGGAGGCGTCGAAAATTTTATCCGGGCATGTTCCTTGACCCTGGTGATCTTTTTAAAACATGTTCGGCTGAGCAGTTTGACCCCTATCTCTCCCTCATCTCCGTCATCATACTCCACCAGGGCTGACAACTCTGTTGCCCCTTCGGGAATCTCCAGAAATTTTGAAAATCTGGCATCGCTCATTCCCCTGAGAAGAGCATCCGCTCCGCTCTTTTTGACGGCAGCGGCCATGATCTCCATTGTCTCCACTGCCGGCAGAATCACTTTCCCATTAAAGCAATGATCCCTGAACCAGGGCTGGACAGTTATGGTCACAGGCTTTTGGCGGACCATCATTCTCGGGGGAATTGCTGCCAAAGCTTGATTGTCTGGTCATCGATCTTCACGGGAATACCGTCACTGTTCACCGCGCAATGTTTGGTAAAGCCGGTGCAGATAATTTCGCCGTCCTCGGCTCTGGTGATGCAATAATCAAATTGCAGCTTCACAAGTTCCAGCTGTGCGGGCCGGGTGTGAATAAGCATCAGATCATCATAGTAGAGGGGAGTATAATAATTAAGTTCGGTCTTGATGATGGGATAGATGTAGCCGCTTTCTTCTATCTTTTTGTACGGATAGTTTGCCTCCCGCATGAGTGAGGCCCTGCCGAATTCAAAATATCTGAGATAATTGGCATGATAAACAACCTGGGAACGATCCGTGTCAACATAGAGGGTTCGCATCTCGCAGCGATGCCAGATTTTGTTACTATTTTTATCTCGGACATGGGATGGGTGCTCTGGGAGCAACTCAGGGATAAACGGTTTTGGTCGCATCGTCTTCTCTTATCGCTTTGTTCTGTTAACTATTTTCAGGTACATGATTATACCCCTTTAAAGACAATACAGCAGTTGGTGCCGCCAAAACCGAAGGAGTTGGACAGGACATGTTCGTACCCATGTTTGCGGGCCTGATTGGGCACAAGATCGAGGTCATCAAAGGCCGGGTCTGGAATGTGGTTCACCGTGGGCAGGAGCAGAGATCTGGACATGGCCTCAATGGAAAGGGCTGCTTCGATGGCCGCTGAGGCACCTAAGCTGTGACCTAGCTGTGATTTATTGGCAGTGATGGGGATGCGTCCAATTCCCTTGCCGAAGACCTCCCGCAGACATTCCACTTCCGTTGCATCGCCGGTTGGGGTTGAGGTGCCGTGGGCATTGATACTGCCAATATCCTGCGGGCTTAATTCTGCATCATCAATGGCGTTCCGAATGGCCCGGATAATGGTTTCCGCATTTGGCCGGGTGAAATGCTTGGCGTCAGAGGTCCAGCCGATACCTGCAATCTCCGCCTTTGGCTGCAGGCCCAGGGTCCTCATCTTCTCTTCTGCGGCCAGAACCAGTACTCCTGCTCCCTCGGAAAGGACAAAACCTTTACGGTCAAGGCTGAAGGGCCGCGAGGCTTGGCTTGGATCGTCATAGGCTCGATCCTTGGGGCCTACTTTGATCGTCGCCAGCATATTGGAAAATCCCTGGATGATTTCCGGTACCAGGCAGGTCTCGACGCCTCCGACCAGGGCGAAATCGCAGTCGCCGTCGCGAATCATGCGGGAGCCGATGGCAATGGCATGGTTGGCCGAGGCGCAGGCTCCCTGGGGAGAAAAGATCGGCCCGGTGAATCCCAGCAGCATCCCGGCCTTGCCGGCCGGTAGATTGGCACAGACATTAGGCAGCAGATAGGGGCTGACCTTTAACGGACCTTGATTGACATAATGATCCATGGCAATCCGGTAAGAGTCCGTACCGTTCAAGGCCGAACCGATCAAGCAGGCGGTTCTTGGCCCTGTCTGATTGTCCATTTCCAGACCTGCGTGGGCAAGTGCCTCTCGGCAGACTTCCATGGTAAGAAAGACATAGGATGCGTCCCAGATAGAGGCCTCTTTTCTGGTCACATAGGAAAACTGCGACGGATCCCAGTCGGGAATTTCTCCCACAACATTACTGCGGCTGTTTGTCTCGCACCTGCTGACCCTCCGAAATCCGGCCTGTCCGGCAGCAGCTGCCTGCCAAGTCTTGCTGAAGGTGTTGCCAAGGGCGGTGGCTGCGCCATAGCCGACAACGAAAACTCTTCTGTTGAGCGGTGCTTTCATAAAACCTTATACCAGAGGCCTTCCTTTCAATTGACTCGCTTAAATACGGCGCAGCTGTTACAGCCGCCAAAGCCGAACGAGTTTTTCAAAACATACTCCTGGGGGAGTTGTCTTTTTGTATCCGCCACACAGTCGATGTCAATCTCCGGGTCGGGTTGGTGGTTGATGGTAGGGGGGAGTACATCCTCCTGCATACCCTGGAGGGCAAAGATGGATTCAATCACGCTGGATGCGCCCATGGCATGACCGATAAGAGATTTATTGGCAGAGACAGGTGGCATCTTGCTGCCGAAAAGTTCCCGCAGGGCGTCATATTCGACCTTGTCTCCCACCCGGGTTGAGGCGGCATGACCATTGACTGCGGCAATATCCCCAGGAGCAATTCCCGCATTATGAATGGCATCCTGCATGCACTTCTTGATGGTTTTACCATAGGGCGCCACAAAATGGTGCGCATCGGAGGTCATGCCCCAGCCGGCCAGTTCGGTAGTGAAAGGCAGGCCATGGCTGAGGGCAAATTTCCTGCTGGCCAGGATCACAGCCCCGGCTCCCTCCGAGAGGACAAAACCTCGTCGATTCAGGGAAAATGGGCGGCTTGCTGATTGCGGGGGTCCATCGTCCTGTCCCTCTTTAGGGTTATAGACGCCGTTCATGGTATAAAAACCGGCTACGATTGGTTCCACCAGGGCAAAATCAACTGCCCCGCAGATAACCACATCGGCTCGGTCCTGGGCCAGGAACATGGCTCCGATAAGCATGGAAGTAAGTCCGGTGGCACAGGCCGTGATAGTCGAGACTATTGGGCCCTGAGCCCCTGTCTGGATGGCAATTTTACCGCCCACCATGTTGATACAGGAGTTGGGATTTGCGTATGGGGTTGGGAGTTTGTTCTCTGACTGCAGGCGGCGGTCGGCATTCAGGACTGCATCCAGCCCGCCAATGGCTGAGCTGTAGGTTACTGCCACCCTGGGTGCGAGTTCGGGGCTTATCTCAAGTCCGCTTCGTTTCAGGGCGCGGGCAACAGAGAGCATACCGTACTTGAATACAGGAGAGCTCCAGCTGGCCTGATGTCGGGCAGAAAGAAAGGGATAGGGGAGTCCGTCAATGTCGGGGACCTGCCCGGCAATGCGAACTGGAAAATCAGGGCTGAGGGGAAAACGGGTCAGTGGACCGATACCGCTTTCCCCTCGAAGAGCACGCTGCCATTGATCCTTGAGATCACTTCCCAGAGCTGAAATGGCGTCATAGCCGATGATGACCGGCTTATTGTCCTTCATGGATGACACTACCAAGGGATAAACTGATAGAGCTTGGCAAACATCTCATACACCTCAATCCAATTTTGCAGATCCTCTGTGCTTCTCATATGGGCCCGCTTGTTGACCATGACCCAGCTCATGTGGGCAGCGCCATCTTTACAGGTCGAACAATCGCGGGTTTCCGAGGTACAGCAGCGGTGCACGGTTTTCAGGTCTGACGCCCAACGGATAAAATTAGTGAGACGTTTGGGACGGGGATCACGTTTGTCTATGAGTTCCGTGACTGAGGGGCACTCCATCCAGCCGAATGTCCTGTCGAGCATCTGGCCGGTGGTGATAATCTTGTGGTAATATTTGGAGGAGATAACCGTCTTCGGGTAGGCATCAAGCATTGCATCCATCTCTGCCCGCACGTCCATCAGCTCTTCCGGCTTCCAGGAAAAACCGGCAACGCCCTCATCATTGGAGAGCAACTGCATGTGCACCTTCAGGCCGATGTCCTCAATTTTTTGAATGATCTTGCCTGTCTTTCCCAGTTGTTTCGGGGTGATGGTATAGAGGTAATAGGCATGGGGATCTCCAGCATAATTGGCGCTGGTGATCTTAAAGGTGTCTTTTCCCCGCAGGGCTTTCTCATCCTCTTCATCTCCCCACAGGGACAGGCCGACCATCATGTCGGGAAAACGATCCCTGGGCACTTTGATCAGACCGTTGGTGGCACAGAAGGTCGGTAGGCGTTTGTAAAAGGCCTCTATGCGGTCAAGGCATAAAGTGGGCTCGCCGCCGATGAGAATAGCCAGATTCACCCCGCGATCCATCTCCTTGTCCACGAAGGCATGCCATTTGTTTACATCATTTTCTTCCGAGGCCCGTTCATGCTCACCGGAGGAGAAGAAGAAGCAGCCCTTGCAGCGGAGATTGCAGCGGTCTGTTACGTCATATATGGAACTACGGATATTGAGCTTTGATATCTGTTTATAACGCTCATACCAGTGATCATCGAGGAGGGAGCTGACTGTTTTCATAGCAGGAAAGAAGATTAGGGTTCCTAAATTAATGAGTAGGTTGCGATTTGGCTTGCTGTCTTATTGGTTCTTTTTCTCCAGCTAAGCGAGATTTCGGCCCTGAAGCGAGTGATACTCTGGCGTCCATGTCCGTTGTTTGCCAGAGAAAAACGATTTAGGCCTTTGGCGGTTCGATCATCTCTTGGCAAAGGTTGGTACTTTTTTCATACCCTCTGACCCAGACCGCCAGATAGGTGTCGACGTAGTCCAGCCAGGCGGAAAAGGTGAGCGGATTGGTTGCATGGCGATACATCCTGGCGGTGACCACGGCACTGCCGGCGGCATAATGCCGGCAGTCATCACAATCGGTATCGGGAACGCAGCAGGCGGCCGCCCGATCCCACTGGAGGTCGGTGCGATATTGGCGAAAG
Source organism: Desulfocapsa sp. (assembly GCA_013792135.1). Lineage (GTDB taxonomy): Bacteria > Desulfobacterota > Desulfobulbia > Desulfobulbales > Desulfocapsaceae > UBA2270. The sequence continues at coordinate 43,614 of VMSP01000016.1, forward strand.
GATCTGCCCAGGCCGATATCGGTCGAAGGGTTCATCCGCGGGTAGGAGCAGGAGAACAGATCGTGCAGCCCCCGCTCATGGGTATGGGCCATTATATTATAAGGCGAAAAGAGAACGGTCTGTGGAAAATCGGTCAGCAGTGCGCTCATGGTGGCACGGGTATGGGCCAAGGTCTGCGGTGTGTGCCGCAGATGGCCGTTGTATCCAACGGGAGCGGAAAACATATTAAAGGTGATCTGGTGGCCGTTGGCGGCAAGGAGCTCAGTTACTTCCCGGGCCTGGTCAATATTGACCGGGGTGAAGGTGTAGACCCAGACGGCTCTCGGATCATTGCGGTAATTTTCTATCTGCCGCGCCAGCATATCTTTGGCCTTGCGGATTTTAAGGCTGGTCTGATCATTTCCCCAGACCGAGATATGGATACGGTAATCAATTTCCTTAGGTAGCACTTTCAGGCCATTACTGGCAATGCAGCCTAAGGGGATGACATCATGGCAGGTTTGACATAATTGCGGCACCAGGGATGGTTCAGCGCCGGCCAGGACGACAAAGGTTACACCCCGTTCCTTTTCGGTCTCCATGAGCTGTTTCCAGTCAGCAACATGAAGATTCTCTTCGGCAAACTGTTTTTCGCCATTGAAGTAATAGCAGCCTTCGCAGCGGATGTTGCAGCGATTGCTCATGTCATAGGTGGATTCGCGCAGGAAAAAATATTTGCGCACCTTTTCCCAACGCGCACGGATGGCCGGGTCGGCTATGATCTCCGAAAATTTGTATTCTCTGTTTTCTGCGCCTTGTGCTGCCACTTATTCGTCGTCCGCTAATTTGGTGTTGATATACTCGGCAATAATGCGCACGGTTGTCAACTTGGGGTAGTCATCTTCGTCGATCCTGATCCCGTATTCATCTCGCAGGACCAGGGCAATGGTTGCCAGATCCATGGAGTCAACACCGACCTCGTCAACCAGATCCAGGTCAGGGTCAAAGGTCTGGGGGGTAACATCTTCGAGTTTGAGTTCGTTAATGATAATTTCGGCAATACGGATAATTGTCTGACTAATATCTACGTTCATGAATTTTTTTCAATCTCCTCTTTAGGGGCCAGGGTCAGGGTGCCGGAACAGACGGCTTCCTGATCACTGGTAATGCGGAAAGCAAATTGGTTTTTTTTCTTATCGGGAACAGCATGGATGTCTAACACATCTCCCGGCCGTATGAGTTTTTTAAATTTAATTCTCGTAAGGTTTTGTAAAATAAGGTCCTTCTTCAGGACTTTTGCAATAGTTGCGCTTACCATATGCAGCTGGGCAATACCCGGCAATATGGGGTCCTCAGGGAAATGCCCGCAATACCAGGACGATTGCTGATCAGTGGTCACCTGTGCTACCACGGCATCGTTGTCATCGAGTTCTGCTGAAAGATATGAATACCACATGGATCATGTGCCGATAGGTTCGTTTGCAGAAGCACGATTTTTAGAGGAATTGATCCACCTGTTGCAGCTTATTCCAGCTCTGGTCACAATCGATGTCGTCTCCAGTAAAATTTCTCAATTGCTTGTAACAGGAAAAGCAAAAAAGTTCAAATATTCTACTCTTATTTCATCTATCTCTTAAGATGTAGTAATTCAGATCGGATCTGGCAATTAGGGCGAAATATTTCTTACCCAATCCGACATTCACACAGCTTCACATCCTGTGTCAGAGATATACAGTAGTTATGGTGCGAGATTGGTTATGTTGTGTGTTTTCTTCTCTGTTTGCTTTTCTTCCCTCCTTTTGTAGTTCTTAATTTTTGTCTCTTCTTCCTCCTTTTTCTTTGGATTTTGTTCTTTTTCTTCCTGTTTGGCCG
>VMSP01000058.1 GCA_013792135.1 Desulfocapsa sp.
TGCTTCAACAGGCAGCTGAGGTACGGCCCCCCGTAACGATACAAGAAATCCATGGGCGAAAAGCCAGCCAGGCTGCAATATTCGGCTAATGGTGACCACACAACATATGGTATGCGCTTGAGTCAAGTGCATACCCACATTTTTTAAATAGTAAGATGGCGAAAAATCCAGAGATGATTGAGTGGGCCTTACGTAGAAGTATTGATAATAATAAGCTGCTGATAGATGCTTTTGGGATAGTTGGTTTTATTGAGGAATGAAGATGAAGACACCAAACTTACATCATGATTTGGTGTAAGTTTGGTGTAAGTTTTGTTCGTACCACCCTTATTTATTGAAGATATTGAACGTTTCAAGGTACTATTTTTTTCAACCTAACTACAGGAAACAAGAGGAAAAGCCTGGAAATTCAACAAAAATTGTTTTATGCCTACTCAAACTCATAACCCGAAGGTCGTTGGTTCGAATCCAGCCCCAGCCCCATACAAATTCAGGGATTATAGGCTTTTCAGCCTGTAATCCCTTTCTTGTTTCCATACATCCTGCCTCTCTGCCATCACCATTCTAAAAAAACACCATACAAAGATTCACGTAACATATTGAAACACAGCAACATTATCAGATCGTGTCAAAAAAAACACTCAAGCCCCCTTGCTTTTCGGCTTCTTTATGCTCATATTTTTTTGTGAGTCCTATTGTACTATCAGCAAAACCTACCATCATTTTACATTAGTGGAGGACAATATGGATAATAAACGAAAATATTTCAGAATGGATGTACAAGGAATGGAAGCTGATATCTCTGATGATATCGGATTCTGTTCCGCACACGTAAAGGATATTTCCCGTTTTGGTATTTGCCTTTCTGACATCCCGAGAAAATTGCATATAAAAGGAAACAAGTTCTTAATGGTTGTTTCCGACCAACAGGGACATCGGTTTAAAGTGTATGCCTATGGCAGATGGGAGGAAGAAAATGGGTTTGACATGATACTTGGGGCAGAAATAAAAGACGCTCCCTTGGGCTGGACCGATTTTGTGTCCACCATAGAACCGACAGAAAAAGATGTGTGGGATTTCGTCCAGTAAAATGCAGAGATGACCACATCAGCATTATTTCAAAGAAAAGATCAACAATACCGGGAAAATTGAGCCATCATAATTTAAGATCGGCAAGCCATTCATAGTTGGTTCTTTTTCGCCATGAGCAGAAAAGAACCAACGTGCTTTATAGCAGTCTTGCTTCGCTCTGTTCATTTACATGAGTCCTAATGCTTCTTCAAAATCACTACCAGGTAGATACTGAGTAAATATATACGCCATCAATATTAATCAAGCCCCTGACCAAGCTGCTGATGCCGACTTGGCCTTATTTGAGACCAAACGACGGGGAAAAAAATACGGTTATCAGTTTTCCTGAATTCTCTGGTGCCACCCCATCTTCATTGCGATCCTCTCCATAACTAAACTTTTCCTAACTGTTCAGCACAACAACAACCTTACACATTACACAAAGAACTTCTGAGCCTTCGCTCTGGCAATCCGGGAAAGTTTCTGAAGAGAGTCCAAAGACACCCCCGCCACATTATAAAACTTTTTGATATCCTCAATCATTGCCAACCACAGACGGGCTGTCATCTCGGCATCAGCGGCGGCCCGATGAAAGGCACCGTTGACTTGCAGGTTTTTATAGCGAACCAGAGATTCCAGGTTATGACTCTGGAGATGAGGATAGATTCGCCGCGCGGTCCGGAGAGTGCAAACCATTTCACTGGTTCTTGTCCTGCCGATGCGGGCCAGCTCGGCATCGAGAAACCTACCGTCAAAGGGTGCATTATGAGCAGCAAGGGGATAATCGCCCATAAACTCAAGAAATTCTGTCATGACCCCAGCGCCATCAGGGGCACTCCGTACCATCGCATTGGTAATTCCAGTCAAACCCTGGATAAAAGGATTCACTGAAATACCGGGGTTCATCAGACTATGAAAGCGATCAACAATCCTGTTCTGATCAATCAGCACAGCACCGATCTCAATGGCACGATCTCCGCGCTGAGGAGACAAACCTGTTGTCTCAAAATCGAGAATGATGATAGGGAAATCACCCATAACTGACACCTCTATACCTGGATCGTTTGCCAGCCATCAATAATCACATGGCCAAACGTTTCCGACGCCGGGACTCCGTTTCCAGATCCGGTAGGAAAATGGCAAGCAGACCGATAGCGGGTAGAAACGAACACAAGTGATACACATAAGCAAGGCTGGTTCTATCAGCAAGATGGCCGAATACCGCAGCGCCGACCCCAGCCATCCCAAAGGCAAAACCAAAAGACATCCCGGCCACTGTGCCGACTCTGGCCGGAAGAAGTTCCTGAGCATAGACCACAATTGCCGGAAAAGCTGAGGCAAGAATCATCCCGATGGGCACACTGAGTATCCCGGTCCAGAACAGATTGGCATAGGGTAAGGCCAGAGTAAAAGGAAGCACCCCCAGAATCGAGCTCCATATCACCACCTTCCGGCCATAACGATCCCCAAGTGGACCTCCGGAAATGGTGCCAACGGCCACCGCGCCATAAAACACAAAGAGATGGAGCTGCGCGCTCTGCACCGGGAGATGAAACTTCTCAATCAGATAAAAGATATAATAACTGCCAATACTGGCCATATAAAAAAACTTGGAGAAAATCAAGACCAACAACACAGCCAGGGCCAGAGCCACTTGGCCCCGAGGCAACACTACCTGGCTCACGCCTGTGCTTACCCGTGATTTGAGCTGCATCAGCCCCTGGTTCTTGGACCAGTGACCAACCTGGATCAAAAGATATATTCCCAAAAGGGCAGCTCCAGCAAACCAGGCCACGCTGCTCTGTCCTCGGCGGAGTATGATAATAGCGGCAAGCAATGGGCCAATGGCCGATCCAGCATTTCCACCCACCTGAAACAACGATTGCGCCAAGCCATGTCGCCCCCCCGATGCCATACGCGCCACCCTTGATGATTCCGGATGAAATACCGACGATCCAGTCCCCACCAGGGCCGCCGCCAATAACAGCACCGAATAACTTCCGGCTTGGGAAAAGAGCACAAGGCCAATCAGAGTCAAACCCATACCCACGGACAGGGAATAGGGACGCGGATGCCGATCAATATAAAAACCAACCATGGGCTGAAGGATCGAGGCCGTTCCCTGAAAGGTCAGGGTGATCATCCCGATCTGAGCAAAGCTCAATCCATAATTAGTCTGAAGCAGTGGATAGATTGCGGACAACAGGGTCTGCATCATATCGTTGAGCAGATGACAGACACTGATCACAATAAGGATGGCAAAAGCTGTTTTTTCAGCTGGCTGAACGTTTACGGAGGGAAAACTCACGGGAACTTCCATTATGACGGCGATAAAAACTCTCCGCTCAAGGCCGCGTCAAGAGGGAAGTAAAAGGGACTCACGGAAATCATGTCCTGCATTATTCCGTTTCTAAATTACGCTGGTCACACACAGCGAAGCCGAGGATCGTGGAAGTAGGACCGACACGTTACTGCTTGATGCAGAATTGGAATAAAATAATGACTGAGCGTTCATGGTTATTGGCAGGATCAATAGGGCTTCTGCCCTATAAAATTGCCAGGAGGATCATAGTTACAGACCACGATCAGATTGCCCCGGCACAGACTGGTGGCACAGCCAATCTGCCTGGTATTCCTCCAGACCATCTGAGTGTAATGACCAACATTTGCAAAACGAGAGCCTTGAATCGCACCTCCCCGGTAGTGGGATTTTTCTTTTGCCCAGGCCTTGACTGCATCAGATGTTCTATAATAGCTGGCGGTGCCGATAAAGATATTCTCACCATATTTTTGTTGCCACTTGCCTGAGCGGGGACGATGTTCAATCCCACACCGGGAAGAGGCAAGATGATCAGCCCATCGCTGGGCATACACAGCCAGTTCTCCTGACCAGCACAGAGGACCGACACCGACTTCCGCCCGAATTTTATTGTGCAGAGCAACAATCTTCTCGGATTCCGGCAGACTCACACGGGAACCAGACAAATCACTATGCACAGTTCGACTCTCAGCAGCGCCCAGAGAGAGGCCCTGCAAAAGAAACACTCCCACAAACGCCATGACCAGACACCGCAAATGTTGCATATTCCCACGTACGCTCAATCTCTTTTTACTCTTCTCCAATCAAACAATTGCTTCTTTCTTTCGCTTACTCCCACACCCGACAAAGCCGCGCCAAAGAAACGTTTCTATCAAAAAAAACAGTTACATTGCAATCTTTAAAATGGAAAAACCACCAATAAGCAGAGCCACAAAGATCACGCAGAGGATATTGAAATAACGGTCAATAAAATGCATTGCCTTCTTACCCCATTTCTTTAGGAGCCAGGCGACAACAAAAAAACGGGTGGCTCGGGCGGCGACTGAGGCAAGGGTAAAAACAAACAAATTCACCTTGGCGACCCCGGCCGTTATGGTAATCAACTTATAGGGCAGAGGAGTAAGCCCGAAGATATAGACAATCCAGGCATTCCATTTATCATACACCTGAAAAAGGTACTCTCCTCCAAGACCGGCTCCAAAGGTTGTAAGGAAATAGGAGGGCAGGGCAATATCATTGCGGCCATCAACCAGCACCAGTTGCACATGCGCCACGTTCTCCACAATCCATCTGCCCATAGTTTCCCAGGCAAAAACACCAATACCGTATCCTGCCAGGCCGCCAAGAACCGAAGCAATTGTACAATAAAGGGCTATCCGCCACCATCTGGTGGGTGCGGCCAGAACCATGGGTATAAGCAGGATATCAGGAGGCAAGGGGAAAAAACTACTTTCGGCAAACGAGATACATATAAGCGCCGGGATAGCATAGGGAGTGTATGCCCAATGCAAGGTCCAGTAATAGATCCAACGATGAATATGCCACAGGGAGGAGGGGCGCTTTAAGACATCTTCACTCATCACCACACCTGCCCAGCCAGCCGGTCAACCATTCCCACAGCACTATTTGTATCAATACTCATGACTTCCTTTTTCCTCTAAGGACCTCTCCATTTTACCTTGCACCTGTCACCTCTCAACCTTTGCCTGGATAGCTGAAGACCAGTTTTTTCGCCTGCAAATCCACCTGGACCTCGCCGCCCCGGGTCAGAGCACCAAAGAGGATCTCGTCGGTAAGCACATCGCCAATCTCTGTCATAATCAGCCGCCGAAGCGGCCTGGCGCCAAAATCAGGATCATAACCCTTGGTGGCCAAATATTTACCGGCACTGGGACTCAAGGTAATGGTCACCTTCCGTACTGCCAGTTGCGCCTGTAATTCAATAATCATCTTGTCTACAACCTTTTCTACCGCTTCCGCGTTCAAAGCCCCAAAAGAGATCATAGCGTCAAGCCGGTTACGGAACTCGGGAGCAAACAAACTCTTGACCGCCTTCTGGTCACCCCCCTTTTTCTCGGTCACAAAACCAATAGGGGTGCTGCTCATCTCGCGGGCGCCGGCATTAGTGGTCATAATCAGGATCACATTCCTGAAATCCGCCTTCCGCCCTGAATTATCGGTAAGAGTCGAGTGATCCATCACCTGAAGAAGTATGGAAAAGATATCGGCATGGGCCTTTTCAATCTCGTCGAGCAAGAGCACGGAATACGGATGCTTACGGATGGCCTCAGTGAGCAGACCGCCCTGATCAAAGCCCACGTAACCGGGAGGCGCACCAATGAGGCGGGCCACCGCATGTTTTTCCATATACTCACTCATGTCAAAACGCTCAAAATGGATGCCCAATGTCTGGGCCAGCTGCCTGGCCACCTCGGTCTTACCTACTCCCGTGGGCCCGGCAAAGAGAAAACAACCGGTGGGCGACTGTGGATGACCAAGACCGGCCCGCGATCTTTTAACAGCACCCACCACCGTTTCAATGGCTGCATCCTGACCAAAAATCACCCCTTTCATGGTGGCAGCCAGTTCTTTTAAAGAACCAAGCTCAGCGTTTGATCCACTTTTGGCCGGAACCCTGGCCATGCGAGAGACCACCGCCTCCACATCCCGGACCGTGACGGTGCGGCCAATCTTACCGGCCAGACGAAAACTCGAGCCCACCTCATCCAGAACATCAATGGCCTTATCCGGCAAAAAACGGTCGTTGATATAGCGGTCAGCCAGTTCTGCTGTGGCCCTGATAGCTGTTCCAGCATACTTGACCTGATGATGCTGCTCATACTTCTGCTGTAAGCCCTGCAAAATCAGTCGGGTCTCCTCAACGCTTGGTTCCTCGACATCGATCTTCTGAAAGCGACGGGAAAGAGCCCGGTCCTTTTCAATATGATTTTTATACTCTTCATAGGTGGTAGAGCCGATACAGCGAAGAATCCCGGATTGCAAAGCCGGTTTCAACAGATTGGAGGCATCCATGGAACCGCCACTGGTGGCCCCAGCCCCGACAATAGTATGAATCTCATCAATAAAGAGGATGGCATTCTTCTTACGTTCCACCGCCTCCACTACACTTTTCATCCGCTTCTCAAAATCACCCCGATACTTGGTGCCAGCCACCAGCGTCCCCATATCGAGCAGATAGATATCTGTATCCTGCAGGAGATCAGGGACCAGGGCCTTGAGTCCTTCAGCCCGAGCAACACTGTCATCATGGATGCGCAGGGCCAACCCTTCAGCAATGGCCGTCTTACCAACGCCAGGTTCTCCCACCAGCAGGGGATTGTTTTTCTTGCGCCGGCAAAGCACCTGCATCATCCGGCTCACCTCCATATTCCTCCCAATGAGAGGATCAAGGTGACCTTCTGCCGCCCGTCGCGTAAGATTAACCGTAAATTCCTGAAGAACCTTCTCATCCTTATCTGTCTCCCTGGTCTCAGCACCGGGTTCTGGTCCAGCAGGCATTCTGGGCAGCGGCTCCTTCTGCAAGCCTTCTGAGGGCAGCCCATGGGAAATATATTCAATCACCGCCAGACGACCGACCCCTTCAGAACCGAGAAAATAGACGGCATGGGACTCGGCCTCAGAAAAGATGGCCGCCAGCACATCACCACTGTCCACCTCGTTCTTGCCACAACTCTGGACATGGGAGACCGCCCGCTGCAATACCCGGTTAAAAGCCACAGTCTGAGCCGGCTCACTGGGACCAACAGAACCCAGAGTCGGCAATTCGCCTGTAAAGAAAGCCTCCAACCGCTGTTTCAGATTCTCAATGGAGCCTCCACACCGACTGATAATATGAGTTGTCAACTCATCATAGAGCAGACCATAGAGCATATGCTCCACGGTCACATATTCATGCCTGTAGCTCTTTGCCTCTCTAATCGCTCTGACCAGTGCCGTTTCCAATGTTTTACTCAGCATCTTTTTCACCATATCCCTGTAAGCAGAGGGAAACAATTCCCGCTGAACACCATATTTAACTATATTTTCTCCATAGAACAACGCAAAGGAAAACCATTTTTTCGAGCCAGATGATGTACTAGTTCAATCTTGGTTTCACAGATCTCCCAGGTATAAACCCCAGCCACCCCGACCCCTTGCTGATGCACGTCAAGCATGATCTTGGTTGCCACCGATGTTGATTTATCAAAGATATTTTCCAGAATCGAAACCACAAATTCCATGGAAGTATAATCATCATTATGCAGCAATGCCTTATACAGCGAAGGTTCCCTGATTTCTTCCTTGTCTCTGGTAGCAACCGATCCTTGATGTTCATCTTTTGTCTTGCTCATTTTTCAACACACAACCAGGCTGTTCATTTGTATGAAGCCACTGAAAAAAATTAACATGGCCATTTAATTTCCCGGGGCGGCATAGGGTGCCGTAACGAAATAGATATAAATAACCATGTTATTTAGTAACGGCTCCTAATGTTCCGTTTTCTTCCAGGCAAACATGCTTAAAAAAAGCTCTTCCAAAAGCAAAGTTGGTGGCAGAGGCGATCCTTTGAGTTGGAATTCAGTCTTCAAAAGAAGAGCCAGCCACTCCTTTAATACCGGGCAGGAAAATTCTTCCGCCTTACTGAAACTCATGAACAGAGCATACGGATGACCTTTCAACATCTCAGTCCATTCCCCCTTTTCCTTGAGGGCAGGCAAATAGACATCCTGAAACTGTCTGGCCTGCATCCCCCGCTGCCAGGACGGATTTGCCTGCAACTGCATGGAACGAAACAGGAGCAATCTTCTTATATAATTGCGCATGGTGGCCAGAATAGCAAGGCCATGAATTCCATTTTCTACCAGACGGCCAAGAATCACCAGAGTAGAGGCAACCTGTTTTTTCCCAAAGGCCTCCGTCAATTCAAAGAGAGCATCCTCTCTGGTCCGACCCACCATTGTCTCAATATCCGCACAACTGATCAATGGCCGATCCTCAACAAACAGGGCCATCTTCTCCAGCTCCATGACCACCGCCACCGGATAAAAGCCTACCCGTTCAAAAAGCATCTCCATGGCCCGCGGCTCTATTTTTTTCTGAAAAGGGGCAAGGGTCCTGAGTGCCAACTCACGCAAGACCTCTTTCTGATTCTTCTGCGCCGCAAAACTGGCTCCCGCTTCAATAGAACAATCAACAATCAGTCCATTTTTCTTGATGAAGGTGTAAAATTGTTTTCTCTTATCAACATTTTCAGCACTGAGAAACAGAAAATTGTGTCCCGGTAAGCCCTTTTCAAAGGCGGCAAGATAGCGATCAGCAAGGGTTGCAGCCCCACCACCCCTGACACCTGTTTGCGGCCCGGACTCGGCGAGCAGCTTGTCAACCCAGCTCAGATCGCCACCAGGCTTGGCAAAGCTGAATAACTGCTGCCACTGCTCAGAGCCAATATCAGAAAACTTTTCATCCGCGTCCAGTGCGGCCAAATCTGCCAGACTCTGAAGCTGCAGACGGGCTGGGCCTGGCCGCCCCGCCTCATGGGCCAGCATTGCCTTATTCCAGATATCTTTGGCCACCGCCTTAGAATGAAAAAGACGACTGTCGGTCACTCTGTAAATCTGTCGACCAGGCAAAAGACTGAAGTTCATGATCTGGCCAAGGGTTCGGCTCGGATCCTCCTGGTCTCCATCAATGGGATGCACTGTCCCCCCGTCCTTCTGGAGCAGAGCCTGCTGCAGTATATCAGCCGCCTCACGGCACAGATATCTCTCTCCGAAAAAGAGAACTACTCGTCCCTGCTGTTCCACACTGCCTTGGTCAAGCCAGGATGTCAGTTCATCTCGTTTAATCAGGGCCATAGTTACTCAACGTTCAATCCTGTTGCTCGCCCTGCTTCTACTCCATTCTCCGTGGCAGTCTGTATCCCGGTCTTTCCACTATTCTGTTGTTCAATCTGCTTCTGATCCATGATCTTATGCAAAATAGCAGGCAGCGAACCTGGTTGCAGATACTCTTCTCCCATCCCCTGTTTAAAAATGATTGCCGCCTGATTGCTGACATCTTTCCAACTCAAGCTATCGGAACGAGAGGCAACCAGTTCAAACAAAAGTTGATTGTACGGGTTATTGACAATGGCCTTGCCGGTCCCCACCGTTGCGAGGATATCCACCTTGTTGTGAAAAAAAGTGGCCAGCTCTGAATAAACCCGAATTCCACCACAGGAACCCAGACTCAAAAACCGTTGTTTACTGACCAGATCCGCCTGAACAATAGCCCCGGACTTCAACAGCTCCTGCAAAGGATCAAGTAACTGCTCTTTTCGCCAGTAACTATGACCGCGCTGGACAAACATTTCATGCCCGCCCTTCAAGAACTGCTTCAGAAGCTGCTGCTGCTGATTCACATCATAATAAACAACAACGGAATGGGAGATCTCAATACCATTCATGTGCTTCACCCAGTCAACAACCAGAGGATACCTTACCTGCATCTGGTGAATCTGCTCCAGATTTTGAGCCGGGGCCGCCAGAAGTCCTTTCAGCTGCGCCACTGCGGCACGATCCCGGACGCTCTCTGCCGCCATCAAAGAAAAAGAAGTGGAAATCCGCGGTCGATAGCCATGGGCCATCAGGGTCTGACAATTGGAACGGAAGGACTGGGTTCCATCGTCATCACTATGAAAAACTGATAAACTGCTCAATTTCCCATCCACCTTCCACTGTGCAAAACTGGTTTTGACATACTGATCAAAGGAGATCATCCCATACTCGGACATCATCAGCCTGATCCTGATCTTATCCACCTCACCGACCAGGTGTGGATACTCTTGGATATAATATTGGAGGATTACCCGCAACTGGGTGCTGAACACCGTATTTTTATCCCGAATTGCGGTCAGCATCTTAGCAATAAGGTAGGTACGTGTCTGCGGCTCGATTGTCTGAAGCAAGGTCATGAAGGTGGCGGAAAAGAGGATCAGACTGTTTTCATCCTGAAAAGCTGATTCAGCCACCAGATCAAGGACCTGCTCCTGCTCCCGCACCTGGTCCGGGAAAAAGAGGGTGAGTTTCCCTTTCTGGGCCAGACTGATGATAAAATCGGAGACATGAGTATTCTGAGGATCAATGTTTTTCAGGAAAACCAAAAGGTTACCGCCAAAACGGGTATCAATTCTTTCTTTTAAGACCGGCACCAGAATATCACGAAAAGAGGAATCGTAGAGATCACTACCACGAGAAATAAGGATATAGGCATTGGCAGTGGTGCAATCTTTTGCCCCCTGCAACCGGGCGGCAGCTGTGGCACGACGCAGCACAGCAATAGCCGCCCCTCTGCCTCCGGCAAGCCCGGTGGAGAATTCACTGCTGAAGCGGACCTGAACTTTTGCATCAAGTCGCTGAAAGATCTCGCGAAGATAACTAACAGGACAGGAAGACAAAACTTTGATCCCCACCTCCTGACCACTTGCCTCAGTGATATCATGCAGATTATTGATCTTCCAAATCAGATGATCTCCGGCATCAAAAAATGCCTGGAGCAACAAGCTCTTATCCTTGGCCTGATATGCAAAAAACTGTGAGTCCTGCACATCCTGGGCAACAGCGAAATAATTGGTAATCCAGGAAAGTGAGCTTGCAGGCGTCACTCCAGCAAGCTGAAACAAGGAACGGGCATTCCAAGCATCGGTATTTGACAATCTTTGCAGATAGCTCATATTGGCCAGGGCTGACTCCGGGGTCATCGCAGTGATCTTGCAGCTCTTTTCGGTGGCCCAGCACTGTTTTTCCGTCATTCGATTAATGAGCAGCAATCCCTTGTCAACTGTCTCTACTGTTTGCCCCGGCACTTCCAGGAAGGCCTTGAAAGCCCAGAGGGCAGGTTCTTTCAACGATGCCAGCCGATCTATCAGCCCAAACATTACCGACGGATTCAAATCTTTCACTTGACCAATGGCCATGGCCACCCGGGCTGAGACAAAATTCAGATTTCCAAGTTTTTCCAGTAACTGCCAGCAAGCCTCAGCATCCACTCCAGGGAGCGTGGCAAAATGTTCCAGGACAACAATATAGCCATATGAGATATGGGCCTGTGGCAACCGATGCAGGACTTCCAGCACTCCCTCAGCAGTCATGGAGGGTAAACCACCAAAAACTCTGAGAGCCCGCATATTGGTATAACTCAAGTTCTTGATCAATTCTTTGGCCTGGGCGAGCTGTTTCGCATCCATCTTCACCTTGGCCAGGACCTCCATCGTCTGTATAGAAGCCTGTTCCGTAGCAAGATCGCTACTGATTTTACCGCTACCACCACCCAAACCGGCAAGACTACTTGGCGTCCACGACAAGAACAGCACCAGCACAAAAACCAGCAGTAGTCCCTCCCCACTCATCACCTTTTTCAACTTTTGCATTCCCACTTCATCACTTTTATGTTTACTATTCCCTGACATCAAATCCATAACACTTTCTCACGCCTCCTAACCTTCAAAACAAAAAATCAACAATAATCAATTCCCGATAACCTGTAAAAAAAAAATTCATGCAACCGCGCCATTCCCATTTTTTCCCCTCTCTCTGCCTGGTTTTGGCCATGTTTCTCTGGGGAAGTTCTTTTGTTGCCATGAAACTGGCCTTTCAGGATTATCACCCTATGGTAGTCATCTTTGGCAGAATGTCGGTTGCCTCACTGGCCTTCCTCTGTTTTTTACCCAGATTTCGAACCATCCATATTCGCCGCCAGGACTGGCATCTCTTCGCTGTCATGGCGTTAAGCGAGCCCTGTCTTTATTTCTTTTTTGAAGCGCTTGCCCTGCAAAACACCAGCGCCTCACAGGCGTCACTAATCACCGCCATGTTGCCGCTGCTGATCACCATTGCCTCTATCTGCCTTCTCAGTGAAAGAGCATCGAAGCAAACCCTGACCGGTCTTTTCCTGGCAATGGGCGGGGCCATCATCCTCAGCCTTGGAGGATCAGCAAACGAGCAGGCCCCAGCACCCCTGCTCGGTAATTTCTATGAATTCATGTCCATGATCTGTGCCACGATCTATACCATCACCGTCAAACGACTCACCGCCTTCTACCCGGCGTTCTTTCTCACCGCGATCCAGGCCTGGATCGGAGCCCTTTTCTTCGCACCCTTCCTCGCTCTGCCCCAAGTCCCGCTGCCTGTATCCTTTCTCCTTGTACCCATGTCTGCCATCCTCTATCTCGGGCTGGCTGTCACTCTTGCCGCCTATGGTCTCTACAACTACGCACTGGCACAGATGGAAGCAAGCAAAAGCTCAATCTTCATCACCTTGATTCCCCTGTTCACCCTGCTGCTCAGTCGGATTCTCTTTAATGAAACCTTTACACCATTGCAGTATTTTGGCGGATTTACTATATTTTTTGGTGTATCAATGAGTCAGGATTTTTTCAGAATTTCAGCAGGAAAATTATTTCGGTACAGAACATAACCGTGACAGATCACGTATCAATGAGGAACCAAGCAATGGACAAACAACTCCAGAAACAATTAGAGGAACTTTTTTTAGCAATGACACGCGGTGCTGCCCGCAAAAAGATCTACGCCCTGCGGGCTCGACAGGAGGGCAACAAGGCTCTTGCCTGCCTCTTTGCAGCCATAAGCAGCTCAGAGTCCGCCCAAGCCGCCCGCTTTCTTATCCAGCTTCGCGGCCAGACAGGTAGCAACGAGCAAAATTGTTCCCTTGCCTTCACCGATGAGATCCCTGCATCCATCACTCTATACGAAAAGGCAGCAGGGCAGGCGGGTGACGTACATGACAAGGCCATACACAGCGCCTGTTCCCAATCTGTCAGAGTCCAGCGCATGCACATGAACCTGAAGAAGAAACTGGAAAAAAAAAGCCAGGACAAAGAGAGTAAGGTCAGCTACCACATCTGCCAATTCTGCGGATTTATCATGGCAGACAAAGCCCCGGAAAACTGCCCTATCTGCACCGCCCCGGCCAGCCGCTTTCAGGAGATCACTACCTGAAAAGAGCCCACATACCCGGGATAACATGTGCTCACGGCCAGCCCTTGTTCTCCAAACAAGAAAGCCCGTAACTTATTAAAGTTACGGGCTAATAAAAAAAATGGTGCCGCAGGCGAGAGTCGAACTCGCACGACCGTGGGCCACTACCCCCTCAAGATAGCGTGTCTACCAATTCCACCACTGCGGCGCACTTCTTTATTTTTTTTCTTTATTTTCGGCTGCTGTTCCTTTCGTTGCTGCAGGCGCTGTCTCTTCCTTCGCTGGGACAGCTGGCATAGGGATAACTTTTTCCTCTTTTACTGTTTTACCTTCCACCTGTTGCACTGCTGCAGGTGCTGTCTCTTGCTTCGCTGGAACAGCTGGCATGGGGATTACCTTTTCCTCTTTTCCTGCCTTATCTTCCACCTTTTCCACTGCTGCAGCTTTGGGTTTTTCCAACTCGGTCATAACCGACCCGGTACTCTTGCTGGATGAAAAATAAGCCAGAGAAACCGAGGTCAACATAAACACAATTGCCACAGAAGTCGTAATCTTGTTCAACAATGGCAACGGACCTTCTGACCCGAACAGCGACTGACCAGAACCACCAAATGTTGCCCCCACATCTGCCCCTTTCCCATGCTGGAGCAGGACAATCACGATCAGAAAGAGACAGACCGCTACATGGACAACTGTTAATAAGGTAATCATCAGTAAATACTATATTTCTTGAAAATGAATTATCCGTTCAAACGACTCTGCATTGAGGGCCGCACCTCCAACGAGAGCACCATCGATATCATCCTGAGCCATCAACGCATCAATATTATCAGGCTTAACCGAGCCACCATACAATATCCTAATCTGATCGGCAACATCTTTTTCATACATGCCTGCCACAAGGTTGCGGATAAAGGCGTGAACCTCCTGAGCCTGCTCTTTTGTGGCTGTTTGCCCAGTCCCAATCGCCCATACAGGTTCATAGGCAAGGACAGTGTCCCCCATATCCGCTGCCACGACACCAGCAAGGCCGGAGCGGATATGCTCTTCAATAATTTTAAAGGTCTGCCCACCCTCCCGTTCATCCAGAGTCTCCCCGACACAAAGGATGGGTACAAGCCCAAAGGCAAGGGCGCCCCGGACCCGTTTATTAATGAGCGCATTATCCTCATGAAAGATCTGCCGCCGTTCCGAATGACCAACAATGGCCGCAGCACCACCTGCGTCCAGGACCATCAGGGGAGATATTTCACCGGTAAAGGCCCCTTGCGCCTCCCAGCAGACATTCTGGGCAGCAAGGAGAATTCCTGTCTCCGCAACCACATGGGCAACCTGACTGAGCACGGTAAAGGGTGGAGCCAGCAACACATCACGATCCTTAAGCCCCACGCATGTTTTTGCAATATCTGCAGCAAGATGGCAGGCATCAAGGACTGTAGTATGCATCTTCCAGTTTCCGACAAGCAACGGCCTTCTCTTCATAACTGACTCCCCTGAGGCGTTCCTGCGACATAGCCGCCATTCGCGCTCATCAATTTGTATTTTTCAATCAAGGGCATCAACACCCGGCAGACTTTTTCCCTCCATTAACTGGAGAAAAGCACCGCCCCCGGTTGACATATAGGAGATATTTCCGGACTCACCAGATTTTTTCACCGCCGCGTTGGAATCCCCACCGCCCGTCACCGACAGGGCATGTGAGGTAGCAATCGCGTGGCACATGGCCATGGTCCCGCGGGCAAAGGCGTCCATCTCAAAAGCGCCCATTGGCCCATTCCAGACAATGGTTCGGACATCGGCCAAGGCCTCCTGGAAACAGATGGTCGAGGCCGGACCAATATCGAGTGCCATCCAGCCCTCAGGAATATCCTGGGCCGTCACATTCTTCACCACCGCATCCGCTGCAAACCGATCAGCCACCACAAAATCGACGGGGAAATAAAGCTTCACACCCTTTTCCCTTGCCGTCTGGATCAGTTGTCGAGCACTATCAAGAAGATCGTCTTCAGTCTTGGAAGCGCCAACCGGAACGCCCTGACTCTTAAGAAAGGTATTGGCCATGGCTCCGCCGATGATCATCCGATCCACCTTATCCAGCATATTCTGCAGGGCACCCAGCTTGGATGAGACCTTAGCCCCACCAACAATGGCCATCAAGGGACGGACAGGTTCGTCCATCGCCTTGTGGAAAAAATCCATCTCTGTCTGAAGAAGGAATCCGGCACACTTTTCCTGGACCAAGGGAGGAACACCGGCCACCGAAGCATGGGCCCGATGGGACGCGGCAAAGGCATCATTGACATAAGCATCAGCCAGACAGGCCAGTTGTTCTGCAAATCCAGGATCGTTTTCCGTCTCCTCCTTATGAAAACGCAGATTCTCCAGAAGAAGTACCTCGCCCGGCTGCATGGACGCGACCATGGTCTCAACTTCCTGACCAATACAATCCGGAGCCAACCGTACCTCCTGGCCGAGCAGAACTGAAAGATGCCTGGCAACAGGGGCAAGACTGAAGTCCATAACCCGTTGACCTTTCGGCCTGCCCATATGACTGCACAAGATCAGTTTCCCTTTCTGCTCCAAGATATACTGAATAGTGGGCAGAGCCATTCGAATACGGATATCGTCGGTAATCACCCCCTGCTCATCCATGGGGACGTTAAAATCGACACGAACCAGTATACGTTTTCCGGTAAGTTCCAGATCACGGATCGTTTTCATTACCTCACTCCTCTTTCTTTAATCCTAAAAACTGACATTCTATTCCAAGAAGCATTCAAGTTGACACCGAGAAGGCAAGAGAGCGGCGACGAAGCAGTACGGGAGTACGGTGAGGAGCCGCGCAGTGTAGCCGACGAAGGTGCCGGATTGAATGCAAATTGGAATTAGAGCATCTTGTCGGCAACATGAATTGTCAAATCACCCAGCATATTGGTGTAGCTTCCCAGCTCATTATCGTACCAGCCATAAACAACCGCCTGGGTCACCGGCACACTGAGCATACGATCAGCACCGGCGCCGAGGGCACAGGATTTAATTTTGTCAAGATTCACAGAGATTGAGGCAGTGCGAGTATGGGTCTCAGTACCTTCAATAACGGCTGCCGCCTCCGGCACTCCGATGATATCAGACGAGACATTCTGCTCCTCCGTATACTCCAGATAAGGAGAATTCTGGGCATAGTCGCGGTAAATTGCATTTATCCTGTCTCTTTTAAGCGGACTTTCGAGATCATCCTGAACATTGAGCACCAGTACAATCAATGAACCGGTTGAAGTCGGAATACGTACCGATTCGGCGATAAAGCCAATAGACTTCATCTCGGGGATAACCAGAACCAGAGCCTTGGCCGCTCCCGTGGTCGTCAGGATAATATTATTGAGAATCGATCGGTTCTTGCGCAGATCAACCGCCCCACTCTTAGGAAGACGATCCAGAACCTGCTGACTGCCGGTTGCCGCATGAATAGTGACCATGGAGGCTGAGAGAAAATTCTCCGCCCCGATGCTCTCCATCAACGGCTTGATCATATAGGAAAGACAGGTCGTGGTACAGGAGGCCGCCGAAATGAGGGAGTGACGTGATGAATCATAATCTTCATCATTGATGCCCATCACTGTGGTCACCGCATCAACCGGCATATCCATGCCCTTTGACTTGATCTTAAAAGGGGCAGAGAGTAAGACCTTCTCGGCCCCGGCCTGCAGATGCCCACGAAGCGATCCCCACTTGGCATCAGCGTCGGCGGTGGGATCCGTAAAGGCCCCGGTAGTATCCACTACCAGTTTCACCCCGCTTGCCTGCCAGGCGATATCCTTGGGATCACGGGCAGTGCGCAGAAAAGTTACCGGCACGCCATTAATAACCATGCTGCCCTTTTCTTCATCCAGGTTCTCTATCACCCGACCGCCCTTATGCCCATGAAGATATGACCCCAGACGGCCATACGAGGAATCACGCTCAATACAAGACGCCAGATCGTTTAACCCCCGACCGATCTCCCGACCAACGTTAACGGTGATTTCAGAAAAATGTTTTCTTGAGACATGATGCCAGAGTGACAGCTTCCCGATCCGACCGAGGCCGTTTATCCCTAAATTCATGGCAATGATTCTCCTTTGCGGGTAAAATAATACTTAAATCAGTGCATTGCATTGCGCCAGGATGCGCAAGACAGCACAATATTAACAAAAACCTCTAGTTAGAAGACATGTAAAAGCTCCACAGTCTTATACTGTATTCCAAGCTATTCTTCAAAGACTATCAAGACCATGTATTCAAAAAAAACCTTATGGGTACCTTGAAAGATTAGAATTTCAGGGACCGTTAAGAAATTCAGCAGGCAATAAATGAAATTCACAACGCCATTGCAAGCAGCAATTCTTATCAGACGCTACAAACGCTTTCTAGCCGATGTCAAAACTGAAGACGGCACAGAGTTCACTGTCCATTGCCCTAACTCAGGCTCCATGCGCGGTTGTTCCACCCCTGGAAGCAAGGTGCTCATCTCCCGCTCCGCAAACCCCAAGAGGAAATACCCCTGCACCCTGGAAATGATCAAAGAAGGAACAACATGGATCGGCATCAATACCATGCGCACCAACCATCTGGTAGCTGAGGCAATTACCGAGAAACGAATTGCTGAATTTAACAATGTTGATACTATTCAAGCAGAAATCAAGACCTCAAAGTCTACTCGACTTGACTTCCTGCTCACCAAGGGCGGCTATAAAACCTATATAGAAGTCAAAAACTGTTCCCTGGTTGAAGATGGCTGCGCCATGTTTCCGGATGCCGTGACGGCCCGCGGCACAAAACACCTGCATGAGCTTGCAGAATTGGTAACCCAGGGGAATGAAGGGGTTATCTTTTTCTGTGTCCAACGCATGGATGCAGACAGCTTTCGGCCAGCCGCCCAAATAGATCCACTCTATGCCGAAACCCTGATACGCGTACACCAGCAGGGGGTCAGAATCCTGGTCTATCAGGCAGAGGTCACAGCAGAAGAAATTCGCATTATCCGTCCCCTTCCCTTCTCACTTTCCAAGGGCTAACCAGCCATGAAACAAACACCAGCACCCATAAAAAAAGGGGTTGTCCTCCTCAGCGGCGGTCTTGATTCCACCACTGTTCTGGCCATTGCCCAATCTCAAGGCTACGCCTGCTACTGTCTCAGTTTCAACTATGGACAAAAACAATCCATTGAACTGGAACGGGCCAGCCACATCGCCAGAAGCTTCTCGGTGGAACAGCACCTGATCCTGCAGCTAGATTTAGGCAAGATCGGGGGATCGGCACTCACGAGCACCCTCACCGTACCCAAAGATCGAGACCTGAGCCTGGAAACAGATGAGATCCCAGTCACCTATGTACCGGCAAGAAACATGATTTTCCTGACCCACGCGGTTGCCTGGGCTGAAGTCCTGGGGGCAACAGATCTTTTTATCGGCGTCAATGCAGTTGATTATTCCGGCTATCCCGACTGCCGCCCGGAATTCCTGGAGGCCTTCACCAAAATGGCAAACCTTGGCACCAAAGCCGGCGTGATGGGAAAAGTTGGATTTACCATCCACGCACCACTGCTTTCTCTAAGCAAAAAGGAAATTATCGAAAAAGGTCTCACGTTAGGGGTAGATTACAGCCTGACCCACAGCTGCTATGACCCCAAAGAAGGGAAGGCCTGCGGCAGATGCGATTCCTGCCTGCTGCGCCTCAGGGGATTTGTCGAAGCCGGGCTCAAAGACCCCGCCCCCTATGTCAGGTAGTGCCAGCCCATAAATGGTCTTTTGGTCCGATCTCTGCGTCATATTCAAAACATAATGCTCGCAATACCATTTATATGCCTGCGCTTATTTTTTTCGCAATCCTTGATATCGAACAAAAATCCTTATTTCCGGACAGACATCAGGTAGCTCCATTACCACAAACTGGAGATAAAGAATGGAAGGCTTTCAATCCTGCAGATCATTATAGGTGATCCGGCCACCAAGGAGGGTCAACACCGCCTTGCCCTGAAGCTGCCAGCCCAGGAACGGTGAGTTCTTTGACAGAGAGGCTATCAGATCCTCGGTAAAATTGAATTTCCTGTCAGGATCAATAACCGTTATATCCGCAACATCGCCAATAGCCAGGGAGCCGCCGGCAACACCAAGAATATGGGCTGGAGCAGAAGACATCAGTTCGACCAGACGGGCTTCAGTGATCACCCCATCACGTACCAGGGCCAAACTCAGGGGCAGGGAAGTCTCAAGCCCGATAATACCATTGGCCGCCCGATCAAACTCCACCTTCTTTTGCAGAACAGAATGGGGGGCATGGTCAGTGGCAATGGCATCAAAGGTGCCATCCTGCAGACCAATACGAATAGCCTGACGATCTTCCTCGGTACGCAGGGGCGGATTCATCTTGGCATTGGTATTGTAGCCTTCCACCGCTTCCTCGGTCAGGGTAAAATAGTGGGGTGTTGTCTCGGCCGTGACCCGAACTCCCCTTTTTTTCGCCTGGCGGATCAGATCCGTCGCTGCCGCGGTGCTCACATGGGCGATGTGAACATGATGGCCGGTCAACTCGGCCAATGCCAGTTCCCGATAGACCATAATAGACTCGGCAGCGATCGGAACACCACGCAGACCAAGACGGGTCGAAACCAGACCTTCATTCATGACCCCGTTACGACTGAGCGAAATTTCCTCGGAATGAGAGATGACCAGCAGGCCATGACTGGCCGCATATTCCATGGCCCGCCGCATGAGCTGACTGTCAACCACGGGTTGCCCATCATCACTCAACGCCACCACACCGGCCGCCTTCAGCTCGCCATATTCAGCCAGCCCTGTTCCGTCGCTCCCTTTACTGATCGCCCCCACCGGATAGACCCGGGCAGAGGCATGCGCTGCCTGCTCAAGGATAAAACGGGTGACCGCAGCCGTATCATTGACAGGTCTGGTATTGGGCATACAGGCCACCGCTGTAAAACCTCCTGTGGCTGCGGCAAGTGTCCCGGAGGCGATGGTCTCCTTATATTCTTCACCAGGCTCGCGAAGATGGACATGCATGTCAATCAGCCCCGGCACCACCCATTTCCCTTGCAGGTTAAAACATCTTGCCCTTTCAGGAACAGAAGACTCAGGTGGCACAATCCTGCCATCTCGAAGCCACAGATCTCCTTGTCCATCAACCTTGTTTCCCGGATCAATAATCCGGCCATTCTGTAGAATCGTTATCTCATTCATGGCAACCTGTTATTGAGTATCCCCGCCTTTCTCTCCACCCATAACCAGATAGAGCAGGGCCATACGAATGGCCACACCATTGGCAACCTGATCAAGGATCACGGAACCGGTCCCATCTGCCACATCCGGATTCATCTCCACACCACGATTGATAGGACCTGGATGCATGACAAGCACATCTCTATTGGCCAGTTTGAGTAGTTTACGACTGACCCCGTAGAATCTGGCATATTCACGAAGTGAAGGAATCAGAGGATCATGCTGCCGCTCCTGTTGAATCCGCAAGGCCATCACCACATCAGCCCCCTCAACTGCCTCTGCGGCAGTGGCACAGACTTGCGC
The DNA here is from genome assembly GCA_013792135.1 of Desulfocapsa sp. GTDB lineage: Bacteria > Desulfobacterota > Desulfobulbia > Desulfobulbales > Desulfocapsaceae > UBA2270. Next base: position 20,940 of record VMSP01000058.1, read on the forward strand.
CCCCAGAGACTCAATATAGGGAGGCATAAAAGTCGCGGGCCCGGCAACCCTAACTTGGGCCCCCATTCGGGTAAAGCCGATAATGTCAGAATGGGCAACCCGGCTATGAGCAATATCGCCAATAATCGCTACGGTTAACCCCTCAACTCTGCCTTTGTGCTCAATCACTGTCATCAAGTCAAGCAGTCCCTGGCTGGGATGTTCATGGGTCCCGTCTCCGGCATTAATAATTGCAGCATTGACATGCTGGGTCAAAAGCAGAGACGATCCGGAACTGGGATGACGAAGAATAATGATATCGGGATTCATGGACTCAAGATTACGAGCCGTGTCAATAAGGGTTTCCCCCTTCTGGGCTGAGCTGGTCGAGGCAGAAATATTAAAGGTGTCAGCACTCATCCGCTTGGCAGCGATTTCAAAGGAAAGACGAGTGCGGGTGGAGGGTTCAAAGAAAAAATTAATAATCGTCTTCCCGCGAAGTGTCGGCACTTTCTTAATGGGACGCGAGGATATCTCCTTGAAAGAACGGGCAATGGAAAGGACATAAAAAATATCCTCTGTTGAGAATTGCCCCATCTCCAGAATATGCTTATGCTGAAAACGATATTCTTTATTCACGTCCGCTCCCACTCATTAAACTGAGACAAATCAACGAACAATATCCCCAAGACGATCCCAGCGGATAGAAGTATAACGATCAATGGAAAAAAGTGATTTATCAACATCCCAAGACCAATAGATGATAAGGGCCTTACCTAAAACGTCCTGCAGATCAACGAAGCCCCAGAAACGACTATCATAACTATTGTCGCGGTTGTCACCCATGACAAAAATTTTGCCATCCGGAACCGTCACCGGTCCGAAATTATCCCTTGGACCGGCAGCCGAGCTCATGATGTCACGAGAGGTAAAATGGGCATGAGGATTCTCAACCTGCTGGCCATTCAGGAAAACCTGTTTATCTCTGACCTCAATGCTATCACCACCTATGGCCACGACCCGTTTAATATAATCAAGAGAACGATCACGTGGAAAGCGAAAAACAACCACGTCCCCATGGGCTGGACCCTGCCGGGAAATCAGTGAGGTACCAATTACCGGTACCCTGACCCCGTAACTGAACTTGCTTACCAGCAAATGATCCCCGATCTGCAGTGTCGGCAGCATAGACCCGGAAGGAATTTTAAAGGCCTGAACGATAAAAGTCCGCACAAAAAGAGCAAGAAGCACTGCAACTACGATGGCCTCCACATACTCCCGAACAACTGATTTGTTTTTTCCCACGCTATTCAACTGTATCTTCTCCTTCTTTAAATTATCATCAAATAAAGTGCATGAGACTGATTACCGCAAAAAAACTTTCTTTTCAAGCCAGTTCCACCTTGAAAAAAAATATTGCACGCTCCCAAATTCTTAATTCCCTTCATCCTGCCCCTAACCATGCCAATACACAATAAAAAGGATATGAGACCAGAAAAAACATCAATATATTGTGCCCCCCTTGCCAACAAAACAATCCTGAACCCTTTTACTCATTTATTTTATTGGAAATATAATAAATTTTTCTTATTAGTTTTCTTGACAAAGTTTTTTTTTTATGTCCTTAATAGAAAATCAAGATCGTAACAATTATCAGCATGCATAAACTCAGTGCAAACAATAAGAATTTACAGAAAGTACGACTAAACAATCATGAAGCTGCCTTTTCTCTCCACAGAAAAATTGGTTATCGGTTTAGATATTGGTTCACATGCCGTTAAAATATGTGAATTGAAACGAACAGACAAAGCCTATACAGTCGTAAATCTCGGCAGCATAATTCTTCCTGAGGGGGCGGTTGAAGATGGCTCATTACAAGATCCTGAGACCGTGGGCAAAGCCATTTCCGAACTCCTGACCAACCTCAAAATAAAACATAAAAAAGTTGCCATTTCCATTTCCGGCTACTCGGTCATTGTTAAAAAAATCCACCTTGAAGTCATGGAAGAAAAGCAGCTTGAAGAGTACATTACTGCTGAGGCAGAGCAATATATTCCCTTTGACATTGACGATGTCTATCTTGATTTTCAGGATCTTAAAACCAATACTGAAGGATCAAACCACACAGATGTCATGCTTGTTGCCGCCAAAAAAGAAGTTATCGACGAATTTCTTGACATGCTACAGGGGTTAGGTCTCCAGCCGGTTGTGGTCGATGTGGATGGCTTTGCCCTGGAGAATATATACGAAACCAACTATCCTCAAAATGAGAATGTAGCCTTGGTGGATATTGGTGCTTCCAAGATGAATATCAACATTATTACTAATGGCATGTCCGTGGTAGCAAAAGACATAGGGATAGGGAGCCGACAATTAACTGAACAGATTGCCGACACCTTCGACATCACTATGGAAGAGGCGGAAAAATTAAAGATTGGGTTAATCCATGTCGAAGAAAAGCAGGAACAGATTGCAAAAATTTTCACCTCCACATGCTCCCAATGGGTTTTAGAAATTAAAAAATCCATTGATCTGTATCACTCTAACCCTGCCAATAAACACCTGAGCAAGGTGGTCTTAAGTGGCGGAGGGGCCAAGGTGGCAGGCTTGGCTGAATTTCTGGAAAAAGAAACCAATGTGCCTGTTGAAATCATCAATCCTTTTGCCAAAATGCTCGTCAATCCTAAACAGATTGATATGGAATACCTGAACACTGTTGCCCCGGAAATGGCCATTGCGACGGGTCTAGCCATCCGCACATCAGATATTTAAGAGCAGTGATAAATAAACAACTCGTACATTTTAAATATTTTATTACTACCGCCATAATTATTGAAGCGTTGACTGTTTCAGGGATGGAAGAAAAGTGACCGGTTTCTTATATTATATTTGCATTTTTATTTGTAATTCAAATGAATATTTATTTTTTCCCAGCGGCTTAGGTTGTCAATATGCTTAAAATTAACCTGCTCCCTATCCGGCAACTCCAAAAACATGCCAGAGCGCGTAATGAGTTCTTCGGTTTTGTCACGATATTCATACTGTTCATGTCTATTCTAGGTGCCATAGCTATGGCCCAGAGCAGTAAAGCCAGCTCCATTCAAACAGAGACGGCCAGGCTGACACAGGAAAAACAAACATATGACAAAATCCTGGCTGAGATCAAAAAGTTGGAGGCAGACAAGAAAGAGGTCGAAAACAAGATCAGCATCATTAAGAAATTAAAGAAAGAATCTTCACTCACTGTCCATGTCCTTGACGAGGTTGCCAGAAAACTTGACAGCTCCAGAATGTGGCTCACTTCACTCGACCAGCAAGGCAACTCGCTTACCCTGATAGGCCAAGCCTTGGACAATAAGACGATTGCCGAATTCATGAACGCTCTGGACGCATCCTCTTTTATCAGCGATGTCAATCTTTCCGATTCTTCACTCAGTAAAGTAGCAGGACAGGATCTGAAGGCTTTTTCACTCCAGTGTGCTGTTGGTTCAACGACAGATGAAGCTGATACTACCAATAAAACGAAACAATAACCCACACGTCCTCATTGTATGAAAAAGAATAACCAGGCATTTGCAACCTTTATAGACACGAAATTCATCCCTCTGCAAAGGAAGCATAAAATTGCGGGAGCAGCTGCACTGTTAATTGTGCCACTCATTCTTTTTGTCGTTGTTTTTTATCTCCCCAAAAGCAAGGAAATCGAGTCACTGACCCAACAAAAAAACACAGCGACACAAGAACTGCAAAAGGCCAAAGCAACAGCCGCAACCCTTGAGACACACAAAGCAGAAATGGCATCTGTTGAGGAACGATTCAATGAGACATCGGTCTTGTTTCCAAAAGAAAAAGAAATTCCTCGTCTCTTGACCGACATATCAGCAGAAGGACAAAGCGCTGGTCTTGAATTTCTGACCTTTAAACCTCTGGCAGCTGTCCCCAAAGATTTTTATTCAGAGATTCCAATCGATATCCAAGTAAGAGGCCCCTATCATAACATGGGTAGTTTTCTTGACCACGTGAGCAAACTGAACCGGATCGTCAGTGTCTCCAATGTTAAAATAAGCACTCCCAGTAAAAGTGAAGGAGAGATACTTCTGGATTCTACGTGTCGTCTGGTAACTTACCAGTTTACCAATATAAAGCTGGCGCAACCTAAAGCAGCGAAGAACTAATCATATTAAATTCTCTGATGAAAACGCAAACAAATATCAGACATCTGACATTCACTCTCAGCTTCTTGCTGGTCTTAAGCGGTCCCCTGTCTCTACAGGCTGTACCTGAGAGCAATGCTAGCAGTGAGACGAATCGGGCCAGCGGACAAGATCCTCTGGGGCTGTCATTACCCACCGATGAGCCATCAACTGTTTTTTCGTACCAGCTCGAAGGAAGACCAGATCCCTTTTCTCCATTCATCACCGAGAAGGCAACAAGCTCCATCAATATGGACGAGATTGTCGACAATGAGGAAACGCTTTCCGGCATGCAGTTGTTTGAACCAAGCCAGCTAAAATTGGTTGCCATCGTTTTTGAAGATTCTGCTGAACTGGCCATGGTCGAAGATGCTACCGGCCAAGGCTACGCACTTCGACCTGGCATGAAAATTGGCAGAAAAGGAATAATTACCACCATTGACCCTAACCAAGTTATCATTGAAGAGACATCGGTAACTCGTTCCGGTAAAAAAATAACTAATAATATCGTTATGCTTTTAAAGAAAAAGGGAGAAGAGTAAACAATGTATCCAAAGCTCTCCACATTCCAACCGACTATTTTTCTCACCCTTTGCCTTTTACTTCTGATGAGCACAGGATCGGTCTTTGCTGAGAACACGTTACCTGCGGCAGATAAATCCTACCTTATCCAGGACATCAAGTCAAACCTGCAGGGCGACGCTTTAAGCGTTGAAATTATTGGAAATAGCCTACCCGATTATAATACTTTTGAATTATTTAATCCCGCACGGCTTATTCTTGATATTGCTCACGCCAAGATGGATAGCAAGATCAATCCCGACAAGATCTTACCTGACAACAGCTACGCAAAACTTGTCACTAAACCCTTGACTGATCAAGATCCCAGCATCACCCGATTTGAATTCACTATCAATGACAGTCATACCTACTCAGTGGATAGAGACCAAAACAACATATTGATCCTCATTCACCCCAAAACAGATACCACACAGGCCGTGGCACCACCTGCAGCACCACAAGCGGCAGCACCGGTCGCATCTGCTCAAGATAACAGCGCCCCAACCATGCTCCAGGATATGATCATCAAAAAAGGAGCTGAGCAATCTGAAATCCTGATTCTTGCCGATACCCCAATCAAAGATTTCCGTCATAATATCGTTGTCGGCAAAAAAGGTCTGCCCGACATGATGTTTATTGACATAATGGGAGTCGATGGATCGAAGCTGGCACGAGAGACGGAAGTAGGTACAGCCCTGAGCAAGATCAGAGTCGCACCCAAGGGATCAGGGATCCGACTGCTCTTTGACTCTGGCCTGCCCTCACTTTTTGATTATACGGTTACTCCAGATCCTCAAGGACTGTTAGTAACTATTAAGGAAGCAAAACAAGACTCACAGCAAGGCATTAGCAAAAACAGCAAAGCCCCAGCGGACTCTACTCTTGATAATCTTATTGCTTCTTCGGCAACAGCCCTCACCAAGGGAAAGACCAAAGGAGAAAGCAGCAGTGACAATTTATCAGGAGCATTAGACAACTCTTTTAACTTTGGCGGATACAAAGACACTAAACGGATCAGTGTGGATTTCTTCAAAATCGATCTGCACAATGTCTTTCGCCTGTTCCGTGAGATCAGCGGCGTCAATATCATCGTCGATGATTCAGTGCAAGGGTCACTCACCCTGGCACTTAATGATGTGCCCTGGGATTTTGCCCTCGATGTTATTCTCAATTTGAAAGACCTGCGCAAGGAAGAGCGTTTTAACACTATTGTTATTTATCCGGCACAGAAGGAATTTTTCTGGCCGGTGCGAGAACAAGACAATCTCTCCGTGGAAGCAGACCTTTCAATTGTCCAGCAAGAACAGGATGCCCTGGTTATTGAACAGTCGGCAGCCCAATCAGAAGAAAGTGTGCAGTCGAAAGAACTGATACGCAAGGCACGGATTGAAGAAAAGGGAGATAACATGGAACAGGCTGTTGCACTTTACGAACAGGCCTTCCAACTTGATCCCAAAAACGCAAATCTGGCAAACCGCTTGGCTGTCCTCTATCTGGCAAATCTGGGTATGAATGCCAAGGCCGTTTATTTCGCCAAGGAGAGTTTGAAGATAGATCCCCGAAATAGTCAAGCAGCGCTCTACGCGGCCATTGGCTTGGCAAACATGAACCAGATTGCTGAGGCCACAGATTATTTTTCTCAGAGTATCAGCGCCCCGACCCCAATGAAAGAGGCATTGATCAGCTATGCCTCTTTCAGCGAACAGAATGGACAGCCAGAGAGTGCTCTGAAACTGATTGCTAAATACAATACGCTTTATGGTGAGTCTGTGGACACTATGGTTGCCAAGGCCAGAATCTATGACAAAATGGGCCAGAAGGAGAAGGCCAATGAACAATATCGAGCTCTTCTGGCATCAGGCTATCAACTTGTTCCAGGCCTGAAACAATATATACAAGCTCGGCTTGCAGGAAATGCAGTCCCGAGTATGTAATAATTTATGATAGTTACTGAATCCCGCAGAGGCGCAGAGACGCATAAAAAATATTATCTCTGCGCCTCTGCGGGAGATAGTTTTTTCACCAGTGAAGAGTTGAATAGCTAAAGCTTTTTTAATACAAGTTCATTACGTACCTGTAGGATCGCACAGACATGACACGTTTCGTTTATTCTTTAATGGCCAAGAGGTTTTCCATGAAACTCAGATCCAAAGTGGCGTCAACACTCGCCCTCTTCCTTCTTTCCCTTGTTCTTTTGTCTTGTAGTCCCTTGACTGCAGAGCCGGAAAAACCGACAGCAGAGGCCGCCAAGGTGACCATGCCCGATGCGACGCCTCCATCTCTGCCGGTTCAATATATGAAGCCTTCGTACCGGGTTGATGCTGCCAGCAAAAACGAACTGGACAGTCAAGCGGACGATGTGGTTTTCAAGGTAGGCCGGACTATCAGCTCAAAAAAGAAGGTACCTCTCAGTTTGATCATGAAGCCTTTGGCGGCCATAAAGAAATTAAATATTTCTTGGGCAGATGATGTCAAACAGGATATTCTGGTAGACGTGGACATTCAGGCCAATGATGACTTTTATAAGGCTATTGACAACATTCTCCGTCAGCTCGATTATTTTTATGAAATTGATGGGAGCACCATTGTTATCAAAAGCAACGAAACTAAACAATATCATGTTGCCATGCCTTTTTCTAAACAGGAATTCTCTACTGGTACCGGAGGTAATGTCCTAGGCGGTGATATCGGCGGTGAAGGAGTAGCCAAAAATGTAGAAGGAACTATAAAGCTCGTCAGTGAAAAAAACGAATTTGACATATGGGAAAATATCAAATCAAATTTGGACAGTATCCTTGACATAAAACGCACTCGTACTCGAATTGAGACTGACGCTGGTAACTCAACTGATAGTACAAACGCTAACGCAACAGGTAATGCAGCAGCTAACCAAAATAGTAATAGTGCAAACGTTAATGCAAATCTTAATGCAGCAGAAAAAAAAGAAAAAGCACTTAATGCACAAAATGTTATACAAGAAGGAATTTCAGTAACAAGCAAAAAGGATAGCTACTATTTTATCGACAAACCTGTTGGCCTTATAACAGTATCAGCTCCCCGCACTATACAAAAACAAGTTGAAGATTATTTCACTTCACTGCAAAAGGAAATCTACAAACAAGTATCTATTGAGGCAAAAATTATCGAAGTACAGCTAGTTGACAATTCCTCCATAGGTATCAACTGGGAGTCTGTTCTGAAAAGTTTCAGTATTAAAGGCGCAGTGGAATTTGGCGCTCAGACTCTCGGTAACGGTGTTACCTCAGTTGGGCAAGTCTTCCCTTATGTCTTTGCCAACGAAAATGCGGCTGGTACATGGAATGATGGAACAAATCATGGCTCGACCTACGACCCAACCCGGTTCGTGTCCAACATCAGGATCAATACCGCCAATTTTGAGGTCTTTCTCAACGCCCTCAAGACCCAGGGAACAACTAAGGTACTGTCCAATCCCAAGATCAGCGTCCTTAATGGCCAACCTTCCATGATTACCGTCGGCCAGAATATCACCTATATTGATAAGATAGAGGTAGATGTCGATGCAACGACTGGAGTCAGGACCTACTCTGCCACTACGGCTAGAGTGCTTTCTGGTGTCGGCCTGGCCCTTACTGCTACCGTTCTTGACAATAATGAGATCATCATGAATCTGGTGCCTGTCACCTCAGAACTGGCAGGGGAGATCGAATATAGAGCAGTAGGGGAAGGTACAGTTGGCCTGCCTGTTGTCAATGTTCGCGAGATGAGCACCACGGTACGGGTAAAAGATGGGGAAATGCTGGTCATTGGCGGACTTATCAGCGACGTGAATGATGAACAAGGGAATTTTGCCCCGGTACTTGGCGATATCCCACTGGTCAAATATCTCTTCGGCTATGAAGAAAAGATAAAAAATAAGCGCGAACTGATTATTTTACTGAAACCGCGGATTATCTAATTTTTTTTATAAAAACAGAAAACAATACCTTTTTTACAGGGAGAAAATTATGAAGAGGTTGCACTACGCACTGGTAGGCCTGATGATACTGCTGCTGGCCGGATGCGGACAAACTGTGGTTGAGACCCTCCAGGTACCGGTAGAATCTGGCCCCAATGCGCCGGGCAAGGGAAAAACAATCGTCATCCTTCCCTTTGCTGATTACACCTATGCGGATTCACTTTCTGCGGCCCATCGGCGTGATATGGCTATCACCGAATCTTTAACAGACCGCTTGGTTGCCAAAGGGTTCGCACTGCCCATCCAGGAGGATGTCTTTAGCTACATGGTAGATCAATCCATCATCAGCCTGGTTGCCTATGAGCAGAATAATTCTGTATCGCTGAACAATGAACTGAGCGGCGAGTGGTCTGATGTAATGAAAGATCAGATCCGTGGCTATATTTCCGAAGAGCAGACTCAACGTGACAATCAAGTTTCCGCCAGCCCTGGAACCCATGGCCTCACGCAACAGACTGTCGCCAAGATTGGCCGCAAGTTCAATGCTGACTACATTGTTCGAGGTCGGATTCTCGAATTCAAAACCAGACAAGAACACACCTGGGCCCCATGGAAACGTGGTATCCTGCCCTTCATCTCCGGCACCACCAGCCAGGTTGCCTTTGGGTTTGCCGACACTGACCAATATGACAACTGGAATAACATGATTGCCGGTGGCACCTGGGGAGCTATTATCGGACACAATGTTAATGGTCCATGGGATACCGATGGTGATAGCAATATTCTGGGCATCTCCGGAAGCCAAGATGCCAATACCATCCTTTGGGGTGCAGTTGGTGCGCTCGTAGGACGAGAAGCCAAAAACAGCGGCCAGGTAGATCAGGCCGTGGTCCAGATGCGAATCTGGATTCAGGAAGCAGCCACTGGCAATGTAGTGTGGACTAATAGAGTAGACGTCAAGGTTTCTCCGGAATCAATACTGGCTGACAAACAATATGACGCCCTCTTTAACCAGGCCATTGAAAAAGGGGTTACTACCCTCGTGGATAACTTTGTAACCACCGCACTGTAAATATAATATAAATCATAAACGAACGACAAAGGCCCTTATTCCCCATGCGGGAATAAGGGCCTTTGTCGTTCGTTGTTCCTTCTTCTATTTCCCATGTGCTGCCGCATGTGCAAGCTGCATGGGAAATAGATCACTCATCTTTAATGCACAAGAAGCTGGTTGTTTCTTAATTCTCCTGCTGGGCAGCATCCTTCTGTTTCTTGGAATTTTGATAGAGCCCCATAAAATTAATCGGTTCCATCAAAAAGGGCACAAATCCACCATCAACGGATACCTGGCTCACTATCTGTCGGGTAAAGGGGAAGAGCAAGGTAGGACAATCAACGCTGAGCACCATCTCCAGATGTTCCTCCGGGATATTCTTCAACAGATAGGCAGCCGCATGTTCAATCTCCATGATAAACATGGTCTTGTCATCGTTCCCTTTATCAACAATCTTGGCCGTAATCTGCAGACTCACCTCATAATGATCATCACCTAAATTTTTATGATTCAATTTCAGGTTCACATCCACCTTAGGTTCTGAATTCTGCAACCGATACACTTCAGGGGCATTGGGATTTTCAAAGGATAAATCCTTAATATACATCTTTTGCATCCGAAAAACCGGACTCTCACCGGCTCCATTATTTCCATGTTCTTCAGTCATTGTTCTTATCCTCATTGAATAAACAAAAATACTTTTCACATCACTAGATGCATTCGTAAACGGTAAACGACATTTTAAAGGAACTACTTTAAAGCAAATACAAAAGGGACGCAAAGAAAAACCAGACATCCATTCTCATTTCCAGCTATTTCACAAACTTTTTTTCGGCCGCAAGCACTTGCCCTAAAAATCTTCCGGTATGCGAGCTCTTTTCAGCCGCGACCTGCTCCGGTGTACCACAGACCACAATCCTGCCACCCATATCTCCACCCTCCGGCCCTACATCTATAATCCAGTCAGCAGTTTTTATTACATCCAGATTGTGCTCGATCACCACCACGCTATTCCCATGATCAACCAGACGCCCAAGAACTTTAAGAAGGTGCTGTATATCTGCCGGATGAAGGCCGGTCGTCGGTTCATCCAGGATATACAAGGTTCTGCCGCTGGGTCGCCCGGACAGTTCTTTAGCCAGCTTGACTCTCTGGGCCTCACCGCCGGACAAGGTCACCGAGGATTGCCCAAGGGTAATATATGAAAGTCCCACATCAAACAAGGTTTGCAATCGATTTTTGAGGGGAGGAATATTCTGAAAAAAAGCTAATGCCTCTTCCACGGTCATGGCCAGCACATCATGAATATTTTTATCACGGTAACGAATATCAAGTGTTTCCTGATTATACCGTTTCCCTTTACAGGAATCGCAGATTACATAAATATCCGGAAGAAAGTGCATGGCAATCTTATTGACGCCTTCGCCCTCACAGGCCTCACATCGTCCGCCCTTCATATTAAAGCTGAACTGTCCAATTTTATACCCTCTGGCCCGTGACTCAGGTAATCTGGCAAAAAGCTCGCGAATGGGAGTAAAAACCCCGGTATAGGTTGCAGGATTCGATCGTGGCGTCCGACCAATAGGACTTTGATCAATATCTACAATCTTATCCACACACTCCACGCCGGACAAAACCGCCCCGTCCTGCTGTACCTTGGGCAATCTCTGCGCCACCCCCTTTTGAGCCATCCTGAATAAAGTCTCCATCACCAGAGAACTTTTTCCAGAACCGGACACCCCGGTAACACAGGTCATCACCCCTAAGGGAAAAATGACATCAACCTGCTTCAGGTTATTCACCGATCCATTGTGCAGGAAAAGATTATCCTGTTTGCCCTTGCGGACAGGTCTTCTTTTCGCTGGCTGTGCTATCATCATTCTGCCGGAAAGATAGGCCCCGGTGAGTGAGCCTTCACAGTCCAACAATCCAGGAACCAGACCATTATAGACAACCTCTCCCCCATGCACACCAGCTCCAGGCCCCATATCCAGCACATGATCAGCGGCGAGAATGGTGTCGGTATCGTGCTCAACAACAATGACACTATTACCCAGATCACGTAATTCCACCAAGGTCTTGATGAGTTTATGATTATCACGCTGATGCAGACCGATACTCGGCTCATCGAGGATATAAAGGACACCGGCTAGACGGGAACCAATCTGAGAGGCCAGTCTGATCCGTTGGGCCTCACCTCCTGACAAGGTCCCGGATCTCCTTTCAAGGGACAGATAACCAAGACCAACATCTTCCAGAAATGAAAGCCGATCAATAATCTCCTTCAAAATTGGCTGGCCAATCTGCCGTTCCCGTTCACTCAAGGGCAAGAGAGGTATTTCTTGAAGCAAGGTGGCAATGGAGAGAGAAGTCAACGCATAGATCGACCACCTGCCAATCCGTACAGCTAAAGCCTCAGGCTTCAGGCGCGCACCATTGCAACGGTGACAGGTCTGCTCATTCATGTAGCGTCCGAGTTCCTCGCGCACCATAGCTGATTGTGTCTCATGATAACGACGATCCAGTTGAGGAATAACACCCTCAAAACTCTGCTCAGAGCGCATCGTTCTTTTTCCTTTCTGATAGTGAAAAGGAATTTCCTCTCGACCAGAACCGTAAAGAATAATCTCTTGCATCCTGGCCGGCAGTTTCTGAAAAGGCGTCCCCATGGAAAAATGATAATGAAGGGCAAGCGCTGCCAGCATCTGACCTGAATAAGAACTCTCAATTCTTCTCCCCCAAGGAGCGATGGCCCCATCCAGCAGACTCAATTCCGGCTCGGGAACAAGCAGTTCAGGGTCAAAGAATTGTTTTACACCCAGCCCACCACACTCTTCACAGGCCCCTTGGGGATTATTAAAGGAAAAGAGCTGAGTAGAAAGAGCCGGCATGGAGAGACCGCAGCTATGACAGGCCGCCAATTCACTTAACAGTTGTTCCCTCTCCTCATCGGGAAAGAGGGCCAGTAAATACCCCTCTGTCAACTTGACCGCTGTGGATACAGAATCTGAAAGACGACGGCGAATAGATTCCTTCAATACCAGTCTGTCCACCACCACCTCGATGGAATGACGCTTGTTTTTATCAAGTGCTTCAACCTCATCAGCATGCAGGATATCGCCATCAATCCGAACCCGGACAAAGCCCTCTTTTCTGATCCGCGCCAGAATCTGTTCGTGCCGTCCCTTTTTATTGTTCACCAGCGGTGCCAGCAAAACTACTTTTGTCCCTTCCTTCAAGGCCAGCAGGCTAAGCACCATTTCCTCTATGGATTGTGAACGAATCTCCTCACCACATTGAGGACAACAGGGCTGCCCACAGCGGGCAAACAGCAGCCGTAGATGGTCGTAAATCTCCGTCACCGTGCCAACGGTTGAGCGCGGATTTTTGCTGGTGGTCTTCTGTTCAATGGACACCGCAGGAGAAAGCCCCTCCAGTGAATCCACATCCGGCTTATCCATCTGCCCGAGGAACTGTCTTGCATAGGTTGAAAGGGACTCCACGTAGCGGCGCTGTCCTTCCGCGTACAAGGTGTCAAAGGCAAGAGTCGACTTGCCGGAACCTGAAAGTCCGGTAAAGACCACCAGGCTGTTCCGTGGTAGATCCACATCAATATTTTTCAGATTATGCATCCGTGCCCCACGGATACTCAAGGTCTGTGGTTCCATAAAAGAATCGTCAAAAAAGATAAAAGACTATTTTCCCACAGAGGCACAGAGAATAACCAAAAATGTTTTTTTCCGGCGTCTCTGCGGGAACCTGTTCTGTAATTCGTAAACAAATATTTCTTTCCATAAGCTTCGTAATCTTACGGATGTTGTTACTACCAGTTCATACAGACCCAAACTGCATATGATCGACCTTAATACAACGATCCATAACGACAATCAACCCAGCCTTTTCCGCTAAGTCTGCAGCCTCCCTGTTGATGATTCCCTGCTGCATCCAGATCACTTTTGCCCCAATGCTAATTGCTTCTTCAACCACCGGCAACACATCTTGAGCGCGTCTGAAGATATCGACCACATCAACAGCCTCAGGGATAGAAGAAAGATCAGGATAACATTTGAGCCCACAAATCTCACTATGACCAGGATTCACAGGGATCACCCGAAATCCGGCTTGTATCAGATAACAGCCTACCATGTTACTCGGTCGATTCTCTTTGGGGGAAAAGCCAACGACGGCAATGGTTTTTGCAGTACGTAAGACATCTTTAACAACAGTAAGAGCAGGTAAAGTAAACATGGCAGTTATAATGTTAACAGAAATAATATATGGATTTTAAAAAGGAGTGAACCCTTTTGCGAGAAAAGGATTTACCACTTATACAGGCTATGGTATTTTAGGGGCCGTTATGGAATAATCACTCTGGTATTCCATTTCATAACAGCTCCTTTTGCTGTTTGTGCCCTCCAGCATATAAATAATTTTTACCACAACAACTTAACTTGTTCTTATCATAAGCTGAAAGCAAAATAAAATCTTCAACACTTTTGTCCTCTTTTTCTCACAGGTAAGGAAGCTCAATGAATTTTCAAGATATTATCCTGGAACTGAACCATTACTGGGCAGATCAGGGATGCGCCATTCAACAGCCCTATGACATGGAGGTTGGGGCCGGAACATTCCATCCAGCAACCCTGCTCAGGTCACTGGGGCCTGAACCATGGAAGGCTGCCTATCCACAACCATCAAGACGTCCCACCGACGGCCGTTATGGTAACAATCCGAACCGTTTGCAACATTATTATCAATACCAGGTAGTGCTTAAACCATCGCCTATTGATGTCCAGGAACTTTACCTGAACAGCCTGAAACGCTTTGGACTCAGTCCACTGGAACACGATATCCGTTTTGTTGAAGATGACTGGGAATCACCGACTTTAGGAGCTTGGGGACTGGGCTGGGAAGTATGGCTCGATGGAATGGAAGTAACTCAGTTCACCTATTTCCAGCAGGCAGGCTCCATTGACCTTCACCCTATCACTGTGGAAATCACCTACGGCCTGGAACGACTTGCTATGTATCTCCAAGGTGTGGACAGTGTTTATGACATTGCCTGGAACGATACCATAAGTTATGGTGAAATCTTTCACCAGGCAGAGGTTGAATTCTCCACCTTTAATTTTGAAGAGGCCAATGTCGAAAAGCTGGTATCCTTCTTCGACATCTACGAGCAGGAAGCTCTCAAACTCGTTGAGAAAAAACTCATCCTGCCTGCCTATGATTACTGCCTGAAATGCTCACACACCTTCAATCTTCTGGATGCACGCAAGGCAATAAGCGTTACAGAGCGAACACGCTACATTGGCAGGATCAGAAATATTGCCAGAAAAGTGGCAGAGCAGTATATCATCCAAAGGGAAGAAATGGGGTATCCGCTCATAAAAGTCGGACAACCCGTACAGGCAGTTGTTGCTTAAGAATAACCTTGTTCCTTTAGTGCACGCCAGAAAGAGCACCAGAGGAGCGTTGAGGAACAAACTGCAACGCACGACTCATTTGCTTAACATTCACTAAAAAAAATGGCGGAAGTGCATGGGAATCGAACCCACCTGCCAGGCTATTAACCCGACACACCGGATTTGAAGTCCGGGAGGGCCACCAGTACCCTGCCCACTTCCACAGCATCATAAAAGACAAATAAAGCCTAATAGATATTGACCTCGAAAACAACTTTTTATTATACTTCTTTTTGTATTAATAAACTATTAATAGAGTTGCTCCTGACGACAACAAAAAGCAAACAAAACCCTCACGAATTACTCTACCTCTAACATAACAACAAGCCGAGAGACTAAAATAATCGCTATGCAGTGTGAAAGACTCCTAAAACAGATAAAGACATGGTACCTTCATGTCCAAAGTGAAACCATGGCCCCGGCCCGCATGATCAGCTTTATCGAAAGTCATGCCAGCCAATGCGCTATCTGTCTGGCTGACCCTGATCTCCAGGAAGAAATCACCAAAATTACAGAAATGATTCTTCCAGAGTCCAAGATTCCAAAAGCAGTCCGCCTACAGCAGGAAGATGCTGAAGAAGAAGAGATGCCCGAAGAGGAAGATGAAAACTCAGAAGACGATGAAGATGGGGAGAAGGGGGATGAGGACGAAGACGACTTGGAAATTTTTGATCTTGACGACGAAATCTAACCTTTTTACCGTGATTTTCTTTGCAGATCAGACCAGCTAGAAGGGTCGACCACTGCTTACACCAGAATTTCACAGAGATTTATCCAGCCTAACCCTGAGAAAAGAGGGGAACTTAGGAAGACCTGATTTCAAAAAACCATAATACTTAAAGGTAACAATGGAACCGATGGGTGGAGGTTTGTCCCGCTCACCATCACTAAACCCCGTTCCTATCTTAAATCTGGTTTGATCCGGCAATTCCACGAGTAAAGAGCCAAGTCGGCCACGGTTTTTACCCTTGCCTTCGATATGACCAATTACCACTGCCTCCATGTCAAAAAAACTTTTTACCTTTAAAATCTCGTCACTTCGCCCTCTATTATAGATCGTATCAGATTTTCTGACAATCAACCCCTCACCACCCAGTTTCTCTACCTGCTGCAACTCAATCTGGAGCTGCCTTGTATCTTGAAGAGTCTTTTGCGGAATAACAAAGGCAAACGAGGAAGGGTGCTCAGCAAACCAGTCCTTTGCCTTCTCGAGTCGCTGAGCAAAGCCTCCTGTTTTCTGTGGCACATCAAATATCGCAAACTTCAACTCCAGCCAACCATCATGAGGTTGCTGTTGCTTGACAACGCCTGCGGTTTTCTCAAAATTTCCTCGACCTCCCCAGAGCTCCCCCTCCAAGGCAAAAGGAGGAAAATTATGACAAAATACTGCCGGTGGATGCAAGGGATTACCGTTCTTACTAAGCAGTCTCTTCCCGTCCCAATACCCTCGTATCCCATCCAGTTTCTCACTCACCAACCAACCGGAGACATCGATATTCTCCGTATAGACTTGGGGAAGCATGATATCCAGCGCATACGTATTCAACGGCAGGAGACATACAACCAGCCACAACCAGGGAATAATTTTCTTCATTGGTTCACTCAAAACCTGCCCTACTTTTCCGGCAGGTCCTTTTCTAATAGCTGAGTCTTTCACTCAGGATCGTTGAACAAAAGATATAGATGAAAGGTTCTGCAACATAAAGAAAACTATTTTCTTGCAGCATCAAGACAGGCTTCGTCCATACGACATTCAAGGTATTGGATCAATGAGTCATTCCGTGCTTCAATATCGAAACAGATGGCATCTTCGCCGAGCAGTCCTCCCGGCACAAAATCGCCTTTTTCTTCCGGGTCAGTAATCATTTCACTATAAAAACAGATTGAAAGCCATCGGGTAACATCTTCAATGACATCAACCATAACAAAAAGCCCTCTTACTTTCTGATGAGCATGAACAGCCCTGAGAGAATAGGTAAGACCAGGCCGGGATATGAAGTCGAGCGTCACGCCTTCTTTTTCACTCAGGTATTTTCTGAAATGTGAAAATATCTCTCTATTTTTTTCAGGTGTCTCAGCCCATTGTTCAATAAACAAGTTCAGCTCTCGCTCCCTTTCTTCTCTCATACCCAACTCCTTCCATACTGTACTTGACTATAATTTTAATTGTGAGGACCGTTTGGATTGCACCATAAGGCATTGTGCCCATAAGATTGTTAGAGAAATCAAAATTTTCTTTTGATTACCTACGAAATCATACTATCATGGATGTTATGGAAATCAAGCACTGACACGGGCCAGACCATCAGATGCAAACAAAGAAAGAATATCGAGCTATTCACAGATTAGCACAAATTCTGATAGGGACAGAAAAATCTATCAGTACAAACAGTCGAATAAAAAGGAGGAGCACCTATGCAAGGGGCGATTTTTATGATTAAACGGGCCGAATACCGGAAGGAGAAGGAAGCTGTCCTCTTTGACCGGGTTATCCAGTGGGCCCGAGAAGACAACGATGATACTATCCTTGAGATCGTCCAACGGGCCTTTGCTGACGATGATGCCGAACACTGGTTGTCCATTCACCCAACCAGCTCCTTTTCAGGTCTCATCGGCTATTATATGGATATTGTCGCCAACGAAAAAGAATTAAACGGCAATGAACGGCGTCTCCTTACCAAAAAGCTGGAGGCCTACAGCAAAAAACTTCTCTCATAGCTATACCATCTCTATTACCACAGACCCAGCTCAGCAATGCAGATAAATGATTTGTCACCCCTGGGCTCTCTCTTCTGATTGAATCTTTACTCCTGCAAGAGTCTGCACTACAGATACAAACACACTCAAACTAAAATTTATATAAATTCAAGACACATGTGCAAAAACAAAAAACCACATTACCTGCTTCAAGAATACAGGAGTGCCTATACGGCATCTGCACATGGACTCTTAAAAAAAATAATGATATCGGTATGATAAAACAAGAAAGCCCCTTGCCGAGACATGATCTCGACAAGGGGCTTATATAAGCAAATGTTTCCGTAACTATTCGAAAACTTATAATATTTTGGTGGCGATGCAGGGAATTGAACCCCGGACACTACGGATATGAGCCGTATGCTCTAACCATCTGAGCTACATCGCCATTGATTTTGAGACGGGATAATTACCTTATCCCCTCCTTCCTGTCAACCATTTTTCCCTAAGGTAGCCGAGGAAAGCTCATAAAAACAGAAATTATATAAAAAGTATAAATAAGGAAAGGGTCCCAACAGAGTCCCTTTCCTTGTCATTCCCTTTTCATCCTATCACATCCTATCGGATGAGAACAAAAAAGTCTTTTTACATCATTCCGCCCATGCCGCCCATGCCGCCCATACCGCCTGGAGGCATGCCCATACCACCGCCGGCGCCCTTCTCCTCAGGCATATCGGCAATAACACACTCGGTGGTCAAGAGCATTCCGGAAACAGAGGCTGCATTCTGCAGGGCTGTACGTGTTACCTTGGCAGGATCGATAACACCGGCAGCAATCAGGTCCTCATATTGCTCAGTGGCAGCGTTGAAGCCAAAGGCTCCTTGCAGACCTTTCACATGCTCAACGATAACAGAACCTTCACGGCCTGCATTGTTGGCAATCTGACGGATAGGCTCTTCCAGAGCGCGACGCAGGATGTTCTTGCCAAGCTCCTGCTCACCAGGAAGCACCAGGGTGTCCAAGGCCTTCAGGCAACGCAGATAGGCTACACCGCCACCAGGAACAACACCTTCCTCAACAGCAGCACGGGTGGCGTTCAGGGCATCTTCTACACGGGCCTTCTTCTCTTTCATTTCCATCTCGGTTGCCGCGCCGACATTGATAACCGCAACACCGCCAATCAATTTGGCAAGACGCTCCTGCAATTTCTCTTTATCATAGTCAGAAGTGGAATCATCAATCTGGGTCCGAATCTGTTTAACCCGAGCCTCCAGTTTGACCTTATCTCCGGAACCATCAATGATGGTGGTGTTGTCTTTCGTCACAACAACCCGCTTGGCTGTACCCAGGTCAGCCAGGGTCACATTCTCAAGCTTGATGCCAAGATCTTCGGTCACAACCTGGCCGCCTGTAAGGATAGCGATATCCTCAAGCATAGCCTTGCGGCGATCACCAAAGCCAGGGGCCTTGACAGCAGCAACATTCAAGGTGCCGCGCAGCTTGTTGACCACAAGGGTCGCCAAAGCTTCGCCATCAACATCTTCAGCGACGATAAACAGTCCCCGGCCCATTTTGGCAACAGACTCAAGCACCGGCAGCAGATCCTTCATATTGGAGACCTTTTTCTCAACAATGAGGAAATAAGGATCTTCCATATTTACTTCCATCCGATCCGCATCGGTAACGAAGTAAGGAGAGAGATAGCCGCGATCAAACTGCATACCCTCAACAACATCAAGGGTGGTATCCATGGATTTTGCTTCTTCAACGGTGATAACGCCTTCTTTACCAACCTTGTCCATGGCCTCGGCAATGATGTTACCGATGGTCTCATCACTATTGGCAGAGATGGTGCCGACCTGGGCAATCTCTTTCTGCTCTTTCGTTGGAGTGGCAATCTTCTTGAGCTCAGCTACAATGGCCTCAACACTCTTGTCGATGCCGCGCTTGATCTCCATGGGGTTACCACCGGCAGCTACCAGCTTCACGCCTTCGGTATAGATAGACTGGGCAAGAACCGTCGCAGTCGTGGTACCGTCACCGGCCACATCAGAGGTCTTGGAAGCAACTTCACGGACCATCTGGGCGCCCATGTTTTCGAACTTGTCGGTCAGCTCAATCTCTTTGGCCACGGTTACGCCATCTTTGGTGATGGTGGGCGAACCGTATGATTTCTCAATCAGTACATTACGGCCCTTGGGACCAAGTGTTACCTTTACTGCATTTGCCAGGGTATTGACACCAACGAGAATGGACTCGCGGGCCTTTACACCGTATTTAATATCTTTTCCAGCCATTATGAATCTCCTTTTATCATTCACGCCCTTCTTGCAAGGGGCAGTAACATTACACAGCTTAACGCCTTCTTATTCGACAATACCCATGATATCATCTTCACGCATGATGATGAAGTCCTCACCATCAAGTTTTACATCAGTTCCACCGTACTTGGAAAAGAGCACCTTATCCCCGGCCTTTACCTGCAGAGCCACACGGTCTCCCTTCTCATTGGTCTTGCCAGGTCCAACAGCAACGACTGTACCTTCGGCTGGCTTTTCTTTGGCACTGTCTGGAATGATAATTCCACCTGCGGTCTTTGTTATCTCTTCCAGCCTTTTTACTAAAAGACGATCATTCAATGGACGAATTTTCATGTAGTTCCTCCGACACGATTTTATTTAAAGATTGGGCATCCGCCCCCTGCATGTTAATCTGGGATATCGATACCAAAAACCGACACCCCTAAAACTGGGCAAAACTATAGGCTGGCTTTTACAAAAATCAAGGGGCGAATGTCAAAAAAACATCCGCCCCTGCACACGAAACCAACAACTACCTTACCGGAAATCTATGACAACTGAGGCAACAGCCCCTTCAGACCATCTTCTAAAAACATCAATAACCTTGGGATGCCAGGACCATCAGAAAACAATCATCAGGATATAACAACTATTTCGTAACAAAATCCTGCAAATCAACCGACACGGGTAATCCACTTGAATGGATCTTCCTGCTGTCCATTCTGAATCGCCTGCAACTCATCAAAAAGCCGCTGTGAGAACAGACCGGTACGTCCACTATTAATCACATATTTTTTATCCTTATAACACAATTCCCCTACCGGCGAGATTACCGCCGCCGTGCCGGTACCAAAGGCCTCGGTCAAACTTCCATCAATACTGGCCTCAATAACCTCATCAATGGTGACGGGCCTTTCCACAACTTTCATCCCCCACTTCCGGGCAAGCTGAATCACAGAATCCCGAGTAATACCAGGCAAGATGGAGCCGCCAAGGGGTGGCGTCACCAGCTCATTGTTGATCATGAAAAAGATATTCGAAGTGCCGACCTCTTCCACATACTTTCTCTCACAGGCATCCAGCCATAAAACCTGGGTGTAGCCAGCCTTATGTGCCTCTTCAGCCGCCATGATACTTGCCGCATAATTGCCGGCAGTCTTCACATGACCGACCCCACCCTTAACGGAGCGTACATACTTATCGGTGACATAAATTTTAGTCGGGCTGAACCCTTCAGGATAATAAGCCCCAACGGGACACATGATAATAAAAAAATAATATTCCCCGGATGGTCGAACCCCCAGGGCAGGCTCTACGGCAATCATGGTAGGACGAATATAAAGGGTGGCTCCCGCAACCGTAGGTATCCAGTCCCGATCAAGATAAACAAGGGCCTTCAGGGCCTTGAAAACTTTTTCAAGCGGCAACCTGGGCATACACATCCGCAGGGCCGATGTATTCATCCGCTCAATATTCTCCTGAGGCCGAAAAAGATATACTTGCCCTTTTTCTCCTTTGTAGGCCTTCAACCCCTCGAAGATCGCCTGACCATAATGAAAGACCATGGCCGCAGGATCCAAGCTGAAACTATGATATGGACAGATCTTGGCATCATGCCACCCACTCTGCCGATTCCACTTCATCAAAAACATATGATCAGTAAAATGTGCTCCAAAACCAAGACTATCCTGGGCAGGCTTTTGTTTAAGTTGCTCCTGGCTCGCCTTCTCCAGCCCTATCTCCATATTTTCCCACATGACAATTCCCTCTTCTTACTCAAGAATCAAATTTAAGATCTTAACCTCCAAAGAGACTTTCATCTTATTTCTCTTTTCTTCAACCACGTTAAACTATATAGTAAATATATTGAGCACTATTCCTATATCAGGATTTTCATTTAATCGAATAGTGGAACCGCCCCACTGAACAAAAAAATAATTTTTCAATATTCTCCTGTTATCCAGTCACGTATAAAGCTCCTGACTCAATTTCTAAACTTTATTGAATTACCCAGCTATATAAGAAATTGCAACTTTATTTCTCATTTCCCAACTACCATTCACGTTCAATCCGCCATGAGCAACGACCAGACCCCCTTTAAAAGCTCAGACTACCAGCGTCCGTATACCCTGGAATCTGGCTATTTCCTCTTGATCTTTTCCGTTTCAGCGATTTTTCTTGGACGCCTCCTCTGGCCATTCTGGTCTATCCTGGTGCTTTCCTTTCTGCTGGCCAGTCTATTCAGGCCAATCTATTCTTTTTTAAGCAACAGGAAGATATCCGCCCCCTTTGCTTCCATCCTTACCTGCATCTTGATCGTCTTTATCGTTTTTATCCCTCTACTCCTTTTTATCGGCACCCTATCTAACGAAGCATTAAGCCTGTACCAATGGGGGCGCGATGCAGGTGTCGGACTCAAGATACAATCTTTCCTTCAAAAAAACCCGATAGTGGCCCAGATCCAGACCTACCTTCAGGGCATTGGCCTCAACTTTGAGCCAGCACAGCTCACAGACACCCTATCGTCTCTGGTCAAAACAGGCGGCCTCTTTCTTTACAACCAGGCAAGCTCGTGGGCAGCTAATATCCTGCATTTTCTTGCTCTTTTCTGCATGATGATCCTGATCATCTTCTTTCTGCTCATTGATCAGGAAAAGCTTGTTGCCTTTATCATCCGCCTATCTCCACTCCCTGACCATGAAGACCTTCTTCTTATTGCCAAATTTGAAGAAATTGCCAACGCTATCCTCAAAGGGAATCTCATTTGTGGACTCATTCAGGGGATCATTGCCGGGGGGATCTTTGCCGTACTCGACCTGAATGCCCCAATTCTCTGGGGTTGCATCATGGCAGTTCTAGCCTTTCTTCCGATCTTCGGCATAGGACTGGTGATGATCCCAGCGGCAATGATTATAGCTATTAATGGTCAGCCAGGAACCGGAACATTTCTTTTTCTCGTCTACATATGCCTGTCCTTCTCCATGGAATATCTGGTAAAACCGAAAATAGTAGGCGGACAGGTCAAGATGCACACCCTGCTGGTCTTTCTTTCCCTCATGGGCGGACTTACTGTATATGGGATACTTGGTATTATTTATGGACCACTGATTATCACTGCTTTTCTCACCTTGTCAGATCTCTATCTTGCAAGATATGATTTTTCCTTGAAAAGGAATAATGAAGAATCAATATGATTTCAAAAAATTAAAGCCTGACACAGCTCCCAAAGACTAACTATCACTTTTCTACCAAAGAAAACTGTAACCCGACCATAGCTTTCTTTGGGTTTATCATGATATTATTCGAATTAAGACTTGGCTTTTGACAACGAAGGTCAAAGTCAAGCTGTACCTGGGTCTAAAAATCAAGCAATGCATTGAGCCGCCAGCAAGCATATGACGAAAGTCTCTTACCTGAGGTTGGACTGTGGGAGTTATATTAAATAGACCTAATCTGAAACTTTGAGGCTCGATCTCTACGCGTGATGTGACAGGAAAACAGTATACGTCAAATGGAAGGGCAGGCGGCGGGGAAAAAGAAAAAGCCAAGCACTAAATAAGTGCTTGGCTTCTGTACTGATTAATGGTCGGGGCGGCAGGATTCGAACCTGCGGCCTCCTGCTCCCAAGTTATCTGTTTTCAGGAGGAAACCCTTTGTCACTATGACTTTGCAGGTTAGCGACATTAGCGCATAGCCTTGAGGTCTCAGCCCGCTTGATCGTGTCTGCCACCTGAGTATAAATCTGGGTAGTGGCCAGTTCAGAATGACCGAGAAGCTCCTGAATGACACGAATATCAGCCCCACCGTTAATCAATGCCGTCGCGAATGAGTGACGGAAAAGGTGTGGATTGACATGCTTTGTTATCCCGGCCTTCTTAGCAGCTGTTGTTATCTGTTTGCGAATATCAACCCAAGGCTTACCGGTTCTTGGCGAAATAAAAATCATTCCATTAGGCCGCTGCTTACACAATTCATCTATTCTGTCCATGATTCCTGATGCCTCAACCGGTGCCAGTCGCCACTTCCCCCCCTTGCCATAGATACGCAACAATTTTCCCGTAAAATCCACCTGCGCTGCAGTAAGCGTCAGAGCTTCATTTCGTCGAAGTCCACACAGGGCCATGAGAGTGACAATAATCTGGATATCACCATGCAAGTGACTAAGAATATCGCCAAGCTCCTGGATTGTCAACACCTGGGGCAACGGCGGCCGCGTCTCTCGGCGAGTGAATCGCTTAGGGAGCTTATGTGTACTGCCAGTGGTCTCATTCTGCCAGTTCAAATATGCGGACAAACCAGAAAGTTCAATATTGATGGTCCGTTTTTTCACTCCATCAGTGAGCCGACGTGCTTTATATTGTTCAATCAAAAGTGCTGTGATATGTCGTATTTTGTACCCGCCAAAAAATCCGGTCAAATGTCGCATAGAATTTGTCATCACTTCCATTCCCCTGAGGCTGGACCGATTTTTATAGGTCAGCAGGAAATCAGGGAGCAGATCGTTCCATCCAGGATCAGCATGATTCACTGTCCCGCGTAGCTCAGCCTCGAATTTCAGGGCCTCTTCCTTGCTACCGCAAAACGGTATATAATCCGGCTTTTCCTTGCGACCATGAAAAATTTTGATCAATTGCCATCCCTGCTTGGTGGGGTGTTTATAAACAGACATAGTTATTATAAAGTAGCTGTATGAATTTCAAAAAAGGCATAGCACTGAAAAAAAAATGGCCGGCAAGTTAACGAACAAAACCCACAGCAAAAAACACTCATTGTCCATTTATCACACGGCACAAATTGATCTCTCCCCGTATCTCTTTTCGCTTATATTATTCTTAAAAAGACCTTCTCAATCCTTCCCTATTTTTTTACAACAAATCATTATCATTTTCTTTAGTTGCTTGATTAGTTTTTTGCATATCTTTATTATGAGGAGTTGCAGATGATATCCTTGCAGAAACCAATCTAAGCAACGGCCGATTTGTCTCTTTTTTCTGGCAGAGAGGCTCCGAGAGTAAGCAGCATTTGCTCCATTCTTTCCATGCGCTCACTCATCTCTTTCATTTCCTGTCGTACTAAATCCATTTCTTCCTCCTTCATAACTGCATCATGAAAAGCTCTAACGCTTGATGCCAGAGCTGACCTAAAAACTGTTTTAGACTCAAGCACCTCAATGGTCATGTTCACCATCTCCTTGATGCTAATGACCTCATAGTCGTCCTCAAATTCCTGTTTTTTTGCTTGTGTTTTTTTAACTGGAATCTGATCTACCTGCCGCGTCATACATGCCTGAACATATGGACTACATGAATCAGTGCTGGCAGGAACTTGTCCTGTTTGCGCTGGCTCATTTTCTTGAAGAATATTATCTCCAGGTGTTTCACCTTCCAGGCAACTCACAAAAGAGCCAATAGACATTCCCCCAAGACTTGCAATTTCCTTGAGAATCTTGATCCTTGGCTCCCTATCTCCTGTTTCATACCCAGAGATTGTACTGGCGGCGAGACCACCCAACAATTCACCGAACTCAGTTTGGTTTAGACCAAGACTGTCCCTAATTCGCTTTATCCTCCTACCCATTTCTATATTTTTAAATTTTTCCATAACTTCATTTTATGTATTTTTTCGTAATTTGCAAACGATTTCGCGAAAAGCGTAACTATTTGTTTTCCATGCACTGATTTATTTATGTCATAAAATAAATTACGCAGTCATCAATTTTATTAAAATAAATATTGCGTTATGCGAAAAAGATGATAGATAATTTTGCAATATTAGAAATTGAAAAGGAGATGGGCATGGAATTAGGTGAAAGAATAAAGACGACCAGGAAGAATCAAGGCGTAACTCTTGGCATTCTAAGTTCGGCTACCGGGGTAGGGACCAGTACATTATCGAAATACGAGAACCGTCGGGCCAAATATATCCCTTACCTGAATGACCTTTGCAAGATTGCCGAACACTTAGATGACATCACCATTCTTACCGATCTTTGTTGTTCCTGCCCCGTCAGGAAGGATATCATTTCAAAACAATTCCCTGACCTGAAAAGCCCCCAGCACGATTTATCTCTTATTGCTAATAGATTACGCGAAGAGATGGTTGAGGCCATTAATACCATTAACCACCTTTCTGAACAGTTTCCCGAAACAAACCTTAAAGCTCTGCAAAATCACAAGGAAGAAGTTCTTGCCAACATGGAGCAGGTTATCGAGACCAAACTACGCATAGACATTCTTTTATTCGAGCTGATTTTATCAGGAATTTTCACTCCAACCGACTTACAAAAGGCAAAACATGGCAGGCGACAAGAAGAATGCGCCACTAATAACTACGACCGACATAGCGACGCCAGATGAATACCGAGCATGAGATACTGATTCGTCTGGATCGTATTGAGCAAGCCCTGACAAACTTAGCCAAAATGTCACTGCCAGAAGTTGACAACCAGGCTGATCGTTTAATCAGGCTGGCCCGCATTGATCGAGCTGCGGCAATAGCATCTGCAAAATCAGCATCACGTCAAGATACCTTATTAAGACAAAAGCTGAAGAAGGAGAAAAATAATGCAACTGCAACCAGCTTCCAGAGCAGGTCATGAACATGACGACATCCCTGAGCATATCTATGAATCCAGATAAACAAAACATCTGGCCACTGGCTCAATCCTGGGTGCACTCCAATAGGGTGTTGATATGGTGCATAGCCGCACCCTATTATCGGTATATGTCATGCGACTCAAGTGATTTGGCCGGAGAGGCAAAGCTTGCTGTGTACCAGGTAATCTCAGTCTTAATCAATCAAAACAAGGATTTGTCCTTAACGAGCAAGTATTTCCGTATTGTCTTCCGCACCAGATGTGTCCAGATGGCCGCTGGAGTTTCCTTAGCTAACGAACAACTGGCAACCGTAGCGATTCAAAAAGAGCAATCCCCTGAACTGAACAAATTTTCTGATCTGGATGAATCAGTCATTGCCGAGGCATTGTCCGCACTAACTAATCGGCAAAGGCTGGTTTCCCAATGGATTCTTTCACAGCCAGAACCCGTCAGCTTTTACACGATTGCCAATCATTTTGGGATACATATTCAAACTGTCAGGGATATTTTGTCTAATACTATCAAGAGAATAGAGACCTATGGACATCAGAGAATATGCAAAGAACTCTAAAATTCCCCTTAAAACGCTACTCTGGATGGAGAAAATAAAAATTGTCAGTGATCCACTCATTGACAATGAGCGGATTGGGTTGGAATTGATCGAAAAGGTTTGGGGGCGGCATGACTTTATCCGTCCGCAACTTCGTCAAAAAAACATAACATACAGAAAAGCACTCATTAGCACCTGTACCCTGAATACAAAATGGGAACGATATGCATATTCCAGATTCATGAATATGGAACCAGGTCAATGGCTTTTAATGAAGAACCTGATACCAGAAATTGAAATAACCTTCCGGTTCAAGTTGTCAGATTCTCAAATCATACAACTTTATCGGGTGCGAAAAAGAGCACATAGAACCAAAGAAAGGCAAGCTCAAAATCTTCAAAATGACCAAGAAAAAGATGCGACAAAACATTAACTAAGTAAAAGAAAAATTTTTTATGTGGATGCGACTGCAATGATGCCTCAAACAAAAAAACAAACTCAAAAAATCATTCTGATTATCGGTGCATTTTTTATGTTCTCCAGTTCGATCTGTAGTTTGGTTTGGGGGCTTGAAATCAGGCAGGATTTATACAGCTACTCGCCCGCCAAAATCACACCTGTACAAATTCCAATCCATCAAACTTTTGTCATTGAAAGACAACCATCTTTTTACGCCCGGCCAGAAAGCCGCCCGCTGCCTGTGGTTTATTTTGAACTGGGCAGCGCATGGCTATCCCCTGATGCCAGTAGCAATCTCCTGATGGACTTACGAGAATGTTGTGCCGCCTGCCCTCTCTACCTCACTGGCTACACCTGTTCGCTTGGGGTGGAAAGTGAAAATCAGAAACTTTCCAGGCATCGGGCCGAGACCGTTGCCGCCCTGCTTCGGAGGAACGGCTACAAGGTGGCTTCGGCGGAAGGAAAAGGGATGATTTACGGAAGCAACCCCGAAAGTAACCGAATGGTGGAGATCAAACTAACGAAAAAATGATTCTTTGACATGGCAAACAAACCCTTTCTGCCAACAGAATAAAAAAACGCACAATCTCGTGCAACAACTGCAACAAAAGGAGAAGCAATCATGAAAAAAGTAACTTTTTTTGCCATCTTAACCGTTTTACTGCTCCAGACAGTTAATGTCTTTGCCATGGCAACTCCGGCGGCTGGTTCATTTGCCTATGACCTGTACGATATTGCGGTCACCCAGATTTTACTTGGCCCAATTGGATTTGTCGCTGGTGTCGCCTCGATGGTTTTTGCGGCCATCCTTGCTATCCGGCAGATGATTCTCCCTGCAGCTGGTGTTGTTCTTGGCGGCGCATTCCTGCTTTCCGCTGATACCGTAGTTTCGTCAATCGGCTCTGTAATCATCTAACAAGACCATAGAGGCTACAAGCAATGATCGCCAGAAAGTTTCCGCAATATCTGTCTAAACCGTTTCAGGTGCTGTGGTTTGAGGTGGACGAACTGGTTTTGTTCCTCTTCTTCCTGACCCTGGCCTTACTCTACGGCAAGCTGATGTGGCTTATCTTTCTGGTGTGTCAGTATTCCTACACCAAAACCAAACGCTCTCAGGCACGGGGATTCTTGAAACATGCACTTTATGTCTTTGGCCTGGTCAAAATGAACAACTATCCCGACTATTTTCAGCAGGAGTTTCACGAGTGAAAGCAGATATTTTCGTACAAAAATCCAGTAATTTATTCGTTGAAAACCGACTGCTTAAATTTGCTATCGGGGCAATGGCCGTAGCCGTCTGTTTTAATTCCCTGATGGTGTATCGGGCCGTTAAATATCAGCGTACCGTGCTGATTCCACCCGCTATGACCGGAACGGTGGAGTTCGTCCAGGGCAAGCCTACCGAGGGATATGTCAAGGACATGAGCAGACGGATTGTCAATCTGGCAACTACCTACTCCCCACCCACGGCCAGAGGGCAGTTTGATGATCTCCTTGCTCTCTACACCTCCGAATCCTATCCCGAAGCCTCAAAAAGCTGGTACTCCCTGGCTGGTCGGATTGAAGAATCACAGGTCAGTTCGACATTTTACATGGAGACAATCACTTTAGGGGAAGGCACTATCGAGATATTTGGAAATTTGGTGCAGTTTGCCGGAGACACAAAACTTGAAACGGCAGCCAAAACCTATGTGGTCGCGTATCGCATCCGTGATGGTCGTTTTGAGATTAGCGAGTTCAAGGAGAAAAATCTCAGAGCGGACGCAGACCAACTTAAAGCAGAGGCAGAAACAGAAGCAAAGCTCAAGAAAAACGCAGAGGCAAAAATGAAGAATGACAAGCAAGCGGAGACGATATCGAAATGAAAAAAATCTTACGGTTAAGCCTGTGCTTGCTTTTGACTGCATCCTCGGCGCAAGCCAAAGATGCACCTACTCCACCCGCTTCACCTATTCTGGTGGCGGATTTGGCAGCGCAAGCAAAACAAGAAGGACAACCACCTGTTCCCGTTCCGGTACCGCCAGTCACCACTGTTCAAAAATCAGCTCCAAATGAAGAACAAACTCCTGCCTTGAAAGAGCCGTCGAGGAGGCAAACACATGATCTGAAAGACCAAATCTCTATCCTTCCCACACAAACCCAACAGTCTCCGGTTATAAGAGAGCCAAAACCAATAAAGCCTGCAAATGATTCAACTCCAGCAAATGACCCTTTTGACAATCCCACGCCGGTCAACTTTATTGCCCCTGAAATGCCTACTATCGTCCAGTTGTCCAATCGTGACATCAACCGGATTGTCTGTTCCGGGCCGATGAGTGATCTGATTTTTTCTGAGGAAAAAGGCGTGACTGGTCATTTCTCCGGCAATAGCGCTTTTATTAAATTCAAGGCAGAGGAGTTCAACGGTCTGCTGACCTATGCTGAGACTCCCAGCGAGTTGTTTGTTGTCTGCAATGGAGCGGTTTATACCCTGATTGCCGAACCTCATGAGATCGCCTCTGTAACCCTGCATTTGGCGGCTCCCGCAAAGGATGTTTTCAAAAAGAATATCGACCATTACAAAAATATGCCTTTGGAAAAACAGGTCTTGCAAATTATCAAGGAAGGTTATGAAGGCGGCTATCCATCCAGCTACAAGGTTTCAAATGCTGATACCCTGATCCCCCTGTGTGGTGATCTGAGTGTCAACCTGATGCAGACCGTGGATGTAGAAGGGGTTGGATTGCGATTGAAGCAATTCAAGGTTGCCTCTACTAAGGGTGAGCCAATGGAATTGCAGGAGAAAACCTTTCTGTCACTTGGCATCAGTGAATCCATCCTGGCCGTGGCGATAGAAGATCATGTTTTGAATACCGGCGAGGCGACCAGGGTGTTTGTGGTTGAAAAAAGGGAGCAATCGCAATGACGCTGAAAGAGAGGTTTAGCAACCTGACACCACAAAACAAAAAGGTTTTAGTCTGGTCGGTAGTCGGTCTCGTTATTCTGGGAATCGCTGTTACTGGGTACAATTCCCGCGCCAAAAAAACTGTAGAGGTTGCGGCGACAGAAAAAAACAAGACCATCCATCTTGACCCTGACATGATTGAAAAAACCATGCTCAAGGAACAGGGGCGGCAGATTGATACCCTGAAAAAAACCGTGAATGATCTGACGAAAAGCCAGACCGATTTTTTGGCTATTGCAGAGAAGAAAAGCAAAGACGAAGAGAGCAGAAAAATAGTTATCCCCACGCCTGAACAATTATCTCAGGGCAAACCAGTGCCTATGCCTGTACTCGATGCAAAAGGGAAACCTGTTCTTGATGAACAGGGAAAACCTTTATTCGATACCAGCCCCTCAGCATCAACGCCTGGCCGCAACCTGGGGCCATCACCTCAAGGTGGCGGTCGCGGAGGCCAGAAGCAGGAAAAAAAGATCGTCGGCAAGATTTCGGTGGTCTCCAATACGACCGCAGCTCTACCCAAAGATGATGGTAAAAAAAAAGGACGGACGGTTTATCTCCCTCCTTCCTTTATGGAGGCGAGCCTTTTGACCGGTTTCGATGCTGCTACTTCGAGCGGTGCCAAGGGGGGGAACTCCGAACCTCTTTTGCTCCGTATCCAGACCCCGGCGGTACTGCCAAATGACATCAAGGCGAATCTGTCCGGCTGTTTTGTCATTGCCGAAGCGGTAGGCAGGTTGGATAAAGAACGGGCCGATGTTCGCCTGGTGTCATTGTCCTGTCTATCCAATGAGGGCAGCGCTGTCATCGACACCCCGATCAAGGGCTTTGTAACTGATTCTGACTCCAAGGTTGGCCTTTCTGGACGAGTTGTTTCCCGGATGGGGGCATCAACTGCCAGGGCGATTATAGCCGGATTTTTTGGCGGTGCTGGTGAAGCGTTAAAAGCGGCGGCCACCACAACCTCATCATCGGTACTGGGAACAACCAACTCTGTTGATGCTTCGCAGGTCGGGAAGTATGCCGTCGGTGGTGGACTCTCAGAGGGGGCAAACACCTTGCAAGATTTTTACATGGATTTAGCAAAACAGACGACACCGGTAATCGAAGTGGCTGCCACCAAGAAAATCACGGTCATTGTCTCAGAAGGTAAAGACCTTGAGATTAAAGACAACAAGAGAGACGAATCGTTATGAAATTACCCTATGTCATTCTGCCCTTATTGCTTCTTGTGCTTCTGTCAGGTTGTAGCGGATTAGGAAAAGTTGTCAATCCCTACGAAGAAAACTTCAAGTGCCGCACCAGAGATGATGCCGGCAAGTGTATTGATACGCCATCCGCTTACAAGGAGGCCAGGTTCCCCGATGCTGATGATGCTACCGACATAACAACCTGCTCCGACACCAAGGGCAACAAGATTCCTTGTCCTGAAGCAACCGAAGGCTCTAAGACATCCTGCACAGATGTTGAAGGCGCAGCGATTCCCTGCCCTTCTCCTACAACTGATGATTCCAAAATCACTATAACAAAAGTGTCAAAAACCAACATCAACCAGCTAACCGCCCAAAACAGCCGCTACAAGGCACTTACGGAACTCCTGGAGGAACCGGACAAGCCCATGCTGGAGCCACCTAAAATCATGCGGGTGCTGATGCTGCCCTACAAAGGGGAGAGCGATGAGCTGTTCATGACTCGCTATGTCTATTTGAAACTAAAAGATTCTCAATGGGTGCTGACAGATATAAGTGAAAAGGTAAAGGCAAAACAATGAATGATTTTTTTGAACGGCTTCTCTACGGCAATACCGAATACCTGAAACACAGCGATCTAGCAAAATTGACCAGGCGGCATCCCTTTTCTGCCTTCCTGAATTATGTCGCTTACGACCAGAAGAATGAAATCTATGTGAATCAGGACTCCACCTTTGGGATGATATGGGAGTGTTCCCCGCTTACCTATGCAGGGGAGAAGGCCATGAACTCATTAGAAGGCATTTTCAGGGCAGGTATGCCCTATGGCACTATTATCCAATTTGTTCTCCATGCTGATTCCCATATAGAACCAATCATAGAGCGGTATCGAAACAGTCGCACCAGAACAGAACCAATCATTGCTACCAATACCGAGCGAGTTACTGAATTTCTGATCGACGGGAAAAAAGGGCTGGAGGCATGCAGCTTTATTCCGGTCAGGAATTTCCGGCTGTTTGTAGCGGTTAAAGTCCCTGGGGATGCGACAGGTATGCCCAAGCCGGAAGAGCTTGATGATAAAAAGAAGGTTGCGCCGATACTCGACATCAAACGGCAGATCAACGAGACATTGAGAGCGGCCCATCTTTACCCCAGGAATCTGTCACCAGGCGACCTTATAGAGTGGATGCGGCGGTTACTCAACACCTACCCCAAGGATTATCCAGAGCATAACTTCAATCACTACAGCCCTGATATTCCCATCCTGAAACAGATTATCAATGCAGATACCGTTATCAAAGAAGGCAGCGATTATATTCAGGCTGGAGACAAATACTGGTGTTGCACAACACCCAAGAGCTTCCCCCGTGATGTGGACCCGATGCAGACCAATTCCCTGTTCGGCGGGATATGGGGCATCGTCTCTGATGCGGACCAGATCAAGACTGATTTTCTCTATTCCTTCAATATCGTCAATCAGAAGGGATTGGATGTCACAATCCACGCAAAAACCAACCTGATGCTCAACCAGAAAGGGGTTGGCTCGTTATCTACCCTGCTTCATCGCAAACAGGCTGAACACATAGAGGCCGCCGACGACCTAGAACATGGCGTGAAATTTCTCAAGATCATCCCCGTTTTCTGGGTGGTTTCGGACGATGTAGAAAAAGCCAGAGATTCATGTACCCGTGTGAGACGGTTGTGGGAGAATAACGGCTATGTAATGCAACGGGATAATATGGTCCTGAAAATCCTGTTTATCTCGTCCTTTCCTCTTTGTCTTTATGCCAATGGGAAGAACATAGAAAACCTGGAGCGTGATTTTACTGCACCTGTACCGTCAATCACTCCGTTGCTGCCTGTTCAGGGCGATTTTGTTGGTTCCGGCGGTGTTCCGAATCTGATCTTCACGGGACGGAAAGGACAGTTGGTTTCGCTGGACTTCTTCGCTAAAGGGGCAACCAACTTTAATTGTTTTTGCTGTGCTACATCTGGTTCAGGCAAGTCCTTTCTGGTCAACTTCATCGCCTTTAACTATTTCGCTTGTGGCTCCATAATCCGCATCATTGATATTGGTGGTTCTTACAAAAAAATAGCTGATATGTTGGGCGCAAGGTATCTGGATTTCAGTCCTGATACAAAAATATGCCTCAACCCCTTTACTAATATCATAGAGCCGGAGGAGGAATTAGCAGCAGTTGCAACAGTCTTTGCGCAAATGGCCTACGCCAACTCGAATAAAGGATGCGAGGATGTCGAGGAAACAAATTTATTTTATTGGGCGGTGCATTGGGCTTGGAACCAAAAAGGGCAGGCGGCTGATGCCAATACGGTCTGGGAATTTATGAAATTATTCCCCAATGGCCCTGGTATGGAACAACATAAAGAATCTGATGCCAACAAAAACTTAATTGAGAAGGCCAGAAAATTAGGCTTTCTCTTGATGAATTTCACATCACATGGCTTTTACGGCAAGTTCTTTTGCGGCCCCAGCACCTTTGATATTCGCAATGATGAGTTTGTTGTCCTTGAATTGGAGAACCTGAAAGTAAAACCTGATTTATACAAGGTTGTCACCATGCTCATTATCAATGCCGTTACCCAAGACCTCTACCTCTCAGACCGGTCACGGCATCGACTCATTATTTTCGATGAAGCTTGGCAGTTTTTGGATAAGTCCTCAATGCTTGCTCCTGTAGTCAATGAAGGCTACCGCAGGGCCAGAAAATACTCCGGCAGTTTCATGATTATCACCCAATCTATTCTTGATCTCGATTTATTTGGTGAGGTTGGAACGGTAATCAAAGACAACTCGGCCTTCAAAATCTTTTTGGAATCTCCTGCTTTTGACAAGGCGAAAGACCTGAAACTCATTGATTACGATGACTTTTCGATGAAACTCCTGAAAAGCATCAAATCCAACCCCCCACACTATTCAGAGATTTTCTTCGATACGCCCTTTGGAATCGGCCCGGCCCGGCTGATCGTCAACGATTATGCCTATTTTATCTACACTTCCAAGGCTTCAGAAATCGCCATGATCGAAGAGCGTGTTAAATCCGGCATGACCTATCACGAGGCTATTCTGGAAATGGTTGAGTTGCGGCAAAATGGCGAACTGTAAGGTTTATCTCATAATTGGACTGGCATTCATGATCACTGCCCTTGTTCTGGGATCGGTGCTGCTGGTATCTGCCACCTCTCAGACCAAAAATCTTGGCACTATCGGGACTACCTATCCCGTAGTAGAGCCGGACTTGGTGGAAGAGGTCAAGGCCAGGATTGACAAGGGAAAAATGGCAAAGATCATGGAAGGGCATAGGCAGAACTATAAGCCAAAAGACATCCATGCCTTGCCTACAGCCAAGAGAGATCGGACTTTTTTTGTTGATATGACCTACACCTTAGATCACGACATTCCAGGCGAAAATGGTGAGATCATGTACAAGCGAGGGCTTACCTGGAACCCTTTGGATTATGTTTCCCCACCCGAATTAGTGGTCATCAATGGCGAGAGCGCAAAGCAAGTTGAATGGTTTGAGAAATCACCATATTACAAGAATCTAAAAATCAAACTGCTGATTTCCGCAGGATTTGCCGCACCCTTGATAAAGCAATTAGGCAGGCCAGTCTTTTATCTGACCAAAACCATAGCTGATCGTCTGCAATTAACCGCTGCCCCCTGCGTGATTACCCAAAATGGGAAAAACATGATGGTGCAGGAGGTGAAGATTGATGAATAAATACCTGCTGGCCTTAGTGCTTTTGTTTGCAGCAACTCCCGCCTTTGCTCTGTTTAAGTCAGGAGATTCATTCAATGAAGCCTCAGATGTTAATTGGGGTGATATTGAATTTATGTTTTTAGGGATTTGCATCTGTCCCAGACCGCCGCCTATCTTTTATGAAGAGGGCGAGATTTACCAATATTGGGATCCGTCCATATTCATAGATACGGTTTCAATGGCTAATTATTCCGCATTTACAGGGTCGGGTGGAGAAGAAAACACCGGAGGAATCGACGATATTCTTGGTGGAAAGAACAAGAGTTCGGACGCGGTATCTATTGCCGATGAATCCACCTTTTTTCAGGCACATGCGTTTATCTTTTCGCTAATGGATGAGATGGATTTGTGCGTAAACGACGATATTGGAGCCTGGTGGACTGAATTTGATTCTATGTGGCAGAGCGATGAGCTCGTAGTCACTATCACGCCGGAAGTCGCATTATTTGCCAATAAAGCCATGCAGCTACTTTGTATGACAGATGCAGCGGCGGTAAATCTTGGTTTCCCGCTTGACTTTATGACCTGGTGTATAGGGAGCAGCGGGTCAACCTATCCCGTAAGCGGCCATGTGGACAACGACAATATCGTTCAGGCCAGCAATACGGTAGCGTCACGACTGATCTTCAAACTGAACCGATTGTTCATGCTCTGCGACCCTGCGCCTATTTGTGGCTGCGAATACACACCGATCTGGACAAAAAGCCATTACAAGATGCACACGGCCCGCCCTGGACTTCGAGCCACCTGGCCTATAGGAAAAGCAGCCAAGTTCTATGACTCCGGCCTCAATCCGCCCTATGAGGGAGAGAAGGGGTCAAATGATGAATTCCTCTGGGTGGTATTCAGGAAGGTACTTTGTTGTACTTGTTGTGAAGAATGATATGCGAAGACAAATTTCTATCATAATGCTGGCCGGATTTCTCGGTTTTGCCGGTTCATCGGCGCAAGGCACTGAAAGCTCTTGCTCTGATACCGTTGCCTCTGATGAAACCAAGGCCCTCGTGGAAAAAGCCAACGAACAGGCCGGGGTGCAGGGAGTAATTGACAGCGAAGCGACCAAAAAAACTATGGAAGCAGCACGAGAACTGGCCAAGACCATAACCATCCCTGACAATATCCATAAAGAGGCAGGGAAGAAGGCCGCAGAAGAGACCAATGCCGCTTATCGTTCCAAGGCATTTCAGGACAAAGTGAAAGAGTATGAAAATTGGGAAGACATTGTGCCTGGAGCCAAGGCCAGGAAAGAGCAGGAAGCAAAAGGCATCCTTGCTGATTCTGAAAAAGTGTATCTTTTCCTGTCCAGTTCCATCCCCGAGGCATCTTTCCAGGGGTACATGGCCTATCTCGAAGGAGTGCCTGAGATCGTGACGGTCATGAAGGGAATGGTTGGCGGTCTGGGTAAAGCAAACAAGAAAGAGAGAGTAAAATGGTGGAGCAAGGTTCTGAAAAAAGATACCACCTGCGAAAAGACACCGGTGGAGCCATGTGACCTAATTAAACCGGCTATTTCGATCAAGCCAGCACTCTTTAATCAGTACAGCATCACCGAAGTTCCAGCCCTGATCTATGACCGAGGTGATGAGATTTTTCAGATTCAGGGAGATGTGGGCATCGTTACCCTCTTGGAAAAAGTTAATCAGGAAGCCAAAAGTCCAGGGATAATTGGATTGATAGCCAAGATCAGGGAAAGGCGATGAGCCAACTTGAATTAAAAAAACCTATACGCTCAGATCAAGATTTCAAAGCTCTGGTTGATAGCGGGGCTATTACCATAATCGGGGCACACGCATTGGTTGTGTACCTGATAATCAATGCCGAGCAAACATTTCCAACAGTGAAGGTGCTTTGCAAAAAAAGCGGAATTTCTGACAAGCCGGTTCGCCGCTCTTTAGTGGTGCTTGAGGAATATGGATATATAGGCAAAAAAGAGACAAAACAGGCTCAGGGCTGTCCGGCCTCTCCTTTAGTGCCACGGCAAACCAATGACAATCTATCTTGAACGAAATAGCGTAACTTCTAAATGCGAGGAGGAGATTGTTACTCTCAGCACCAGTGTAAATAAGCAGATCGACGATATACAACGAAAAGCCTATTTGAACAGCAAGGGCATTAACCCGAACGACCAATTCAAACTTGATAAGATTTTTCCTGAATCTATAGGCAAGCGCAGCGACTTGCGGCATATCCCAAATGATTATGCCCGTTCATCCCTGTTCACGGCCACGAACAAGAACCAGCCGCGTAAAACCTTGATGCGTAAAAAGCTGTTTCACTATAACGAATTTGTGTCGATTCTCTACACCGGCATCGAATTACGAGCCGAAGACGATGAGATCGTGTGGATGCAAATCCTCAAATACGGCCAGGGACTACCGCTTGGTGAGTCATTTGAATTTTCTGTTAAAGACTTGGTGAGAGATGTGGGTTGGGCAAAAAATGGACACAATTACGACAGGGTGCGGGATTGTATTTCACGGCTTAGGGCTAATGATGTTTTAGCCTTGAATTCCAAGGCTTATGGGAAAAGTGGTTCAATTTGCCTGATTGGAAATTATGAAGCAGTCAATGATGAGGAGGGCAAGCCGACAATTTACCGTACCTGGCTTGACCCTAACTTGATTGTCCTCTTTGCCGGTAAGAGCTTTACGAGCCACACATGGGAAATCTACCGGAAGTTATCACCTGTAGCTCGCCGCCTTGCTAATTACATCGAGAGCCACAAGCATCCATACCCCCTGAATCTTGAAACATTTCAACAAATGTGCGGCTCGCAAGAGTCCAGCACTACTGGTTGGCGGCGGACTGTCAAAAAAGCCTGTGCCGAGCTGCAAGAGGTCAACATTGCCGAGACAGCAATGCTCACTAAAGATGATAAAATTTGCTGTGTTCGACATAAAGATCGTGACGTATGACGCACGTTTTTTCTTCATTTCGTGACGTATGACGCACGGTCGTGACGGATGAAACATGGTGTTTTTGTGAAACGTGTTTCATCCGTCACGGTTTTAACAGTTTTGAAGGTCAATTCGAGGCCATTTTATAACAAGTGTCACGATTTATCACACATGACGTATAAAAGCGTGACAGATGAAACACGCTTTCGTGACGGATGAAACACGTTTTAACAAAAAACCTATAAAATCGTGACAGATGAAACATGAAATCGTGACGGATGACGCACGAAATCGTGACGGATGAAACACAAAATCGTGACGGATGACGCACGGTCACTTTTTATATATCGTGTGCGCATAAGGGTTTCCGGTCTGTTTCTTGAGTCGCTAACTGTTCTTTTAACTGTATGTTTAACCTTTCTTTTAACCCGCGCGCGAGAGTGAGAGAGAAATCACGAGAGTTTAACGAAATTTCTGAAAAATGAATTTCCAGAAAAACAAAATACCAACAGAAGAAAAAAGCATGACAGAAGAAAAAACAAAAGCTCCTGGTGAAGAAAAAAAACCAAAAACAACTCCTGGCTATATGGAAATAATCGTTATCACAACTCTCATCGTTTGTAGTGCGATCTGGGGATACGACCAATTTTTTGCCCAGAAGGTTTTTACCTTTGACCTCAAGGGCTATCTACGGGAGCAAACGGCTTTGATAAAAGCAGGTGAAATGACGGAAGAGCAATTCAAGTCAAACCTGGACAGGACAGAAGCTATCCTCAATGCAGAAGCAGAGAAAAGCAATCATGTCATACTCTTAAAAGATGTAATTGTGCGAAATGGCAATGAGATTTCTCCAAAATAGCCGGTTGGCCAACTTTCTTTCAGGGCTGTCCTGCAAAGAAAAAACTATAGCCATAGCTTTTCTTGCTGCCTTGTTGCTGGGGTCATTCCTCCCTGGACGGCTCATTGTCGCAATCAGCGATTCACTCGATCATCGGCTTTTTTTCATGACAGGATTCAATCGGGATAAAATAAAAAATGGAGATTATCTCGTTTTCCTGGGAGACAAAAATGAAGTGGAGAAACATGCCAAGCCTATGCTGAACAAAGACCTCGACAAGCTGATAAAAAAAGTCGGCTGTGTTCCTGGTGAAGTGCTTACCCATGATGCTCAAGGGCAATTTTTCTGCCAGGGTGTTTTTATCGGCAAGGCGTTGGAAGCTGACAGCCTCAAACGGCCTTTGCCTCAGTTTCAGTTTTCAGGGATTGTGCCGGAAAAGAACTTTTTCATGATCGGCACCAACCCCCGCAGTTACGACAGCAAATATTTTGGATTCGTCCATGAAGACTTGATGATCCACAAGGCCTTGCCGCTATGGTAGCTGACGTTGGCAACTGGATTGGCTGCTGGCTATGTTGCTGGCTTCTGGCCGTAACCATGACGACCATGCCGACAAAGGCCCTGGCCGAAGATAGTTCTTCGCCGGAACCAGCTTTCTATGAAACCGCAAAAGAAGGATGGTTCTGGTATCAAGCCCCGCCTCCCGAAGAGTTGAAAGAGCCAATCAACCTGCAAAATTCAACCATAACACGAGAGGCCGGGCCAAAGGTATTTGAGACCCAAAATCCTTCGATGGAAAAGTACACCATCAATGACATCTGGAATTTACATCCAGACGAATTTCAGGGGTTGCTGAATGGAGTGCAGAAAAAAGCGGTACAAACCCCGAATGAGAAGAACATCCTGGAATACCTCATCATGCAGGATGTAGCTCGCCGGAAGGCTCTGGCGTATGCCAATGCTACAAAATTCGTGACACAGAAATATAGCGATAAATTCAATATCAATCAGGTTTATCCGACAACGACACCAGGCATATCGGCCAGGGTACAAGAGCAACAAAAGGAAATCTCCAACACCATTATGGATGCTCGTGAAGATCATGCTTTACTGTTTTTTGTCGGCCAAGGCTGCGGATTCTGTGACAAGCAAGCGGCAATTCTCGCTTATTTCGTGGAAAAATACGGCTGGCAGATCAAGCCCATTGATATTGGCCAGCACACCACTTTGGCTGCACGGTTTAATGTCACTACCACCCCAACCCTCGTTCTTATCAAAAACGGAACAGAACAATCCATGCCGGTATCAGTCGGCGTAGTGGCTCAATCGGAACTGGAGCGGAAGCTCTATCAGGCCATCCGCTATCTGGGTGGAGAAACGAACATAGATACCTTCCAGACCTATGATTATCAGAAAGGTGGCGCACTTGACCCTGGTGCAATTTTAGAAACAGAAGAACAACCCTGGAGGGAAAGATAATGAAAAAAAAGAAAAAAAGAAATTTTATAAATGTAAATTTTGAAGATTGGCTTTTTGCGGAAATTTGCAGGTTACCAAATGACTATAAAACAGCATTATTTGAAAAATATAAAGGCTTGGAAGATTTTGGCCATCAATATTTAGGGGGGTTATCAGGTGATATTGAACAGATAATTACAGGTTGGGCAGAGAATGCGAGTAGTTCAAATAATATAAATCGATGAAGAGCTTGGCCTGAATATGAAAAACACATCAAAACTACAAATAGCTACAATGACGCAGAAAGAGGAAGGCAAAGTCCCCAAATGGCAACGATCAGCCATCATAGACGAGAATCTAAATGTTTATGTACCAGCAGCGGCTTCAGGTAATGAGGTTCTTGCTGTCATGTGCGCTCTGCAAGACGGGGTATCGTCGATTAGCTCGCTTGGTCACGCTTTCTTGCCAGCAGACTGGATGAAAAACAACTACCCTGATATTGCATGCTATTGTGATAAAGTTTCTGCGAAATTAAGATATGAATTTCACTCGTTCGATTTTAATTCGTTATGATTACAGTGTCATAACTATGAAATCGGAAAATCAACGGCATGTACAGAGGAAGAAACAAATCATGAAAAAAACAATTTTTGCCCTATCCATGTCCGTAATTTTGTTATTCTCGGCCCCTGCCAAAGCCGGTTGGGTGGACGATTGGTTGCAACAAAGCAACTCTACTCAATCAGGCTATTTTCAGGGGCAACAACGGGGATATTATTCCGCTGGCAGCTTTTCCGGCCGCTGGAAAAGTACTGCCGATTATCCGGTAACTCTCGAAATGCCAAAAGTAAAGAGCGGCTGCGGGGGTATTGATGTTTTTATGGGCGGTTTTTCGTTTATGGATTCTGATTATTTAACAGATAAGCTCCAAGCCATCTTGACCAATGCCGCAGGAGTGGCCTTTGACTTGGGGCTTAAAACCCTCTGCGAACAATGCTCCAACACAATAAAAAATTTTGAAGCCTTGTCTGATGCTCTTAACCAGATGCAGATTGACGAATGTGCAGCAGCTAAGACAATGGTTGGGATAGTCGCTGACAAAGATGGTTTTCATTCCGGTGAAGAAATGAAGGAGAGACTCGGTACTGCGGTCAAAGAAAACAAATTAGTCAGCGGTGTATCGGAAATGTGGACAGATTTGACAACAGAAGAACAGGCAAGCGGCGGCGCTGTCCAATCTGGTGATGTGCAGGCTGTGACCAGTGGATGTAACGCAGATGTGCGAGATATGTTCTTAGACGGCGATTCGATGCTCGCTAATGTCGGAGAAAAGATGAGCATACCTGGAACTCACATTGATCTGATTCGTGGGCTGGTTGGTGATCTCAAATTATCGGGAGCGGCCGAAGCATATAAGATTTCTTATATGCCGCCATGTTCGGAAAATAATGCTGATTCAATCAAATCCATTGCCAATGGTGATATTTATATCAAAAGCTCTGC
Source organism: Desulfocapsa sp. (assembly GCA_013792135.1). Classification (GTDB taxonomy): domain Bacteria; phylum Desulfobacterota; class Desulfobulbia; order Desulfobulbales; family Desulfocapsaceae; genus UBA2270. Next base: position 63,341 of record VMSP01000058.1, read on the forward strand.
CGGTCAATGTTCGCAGGTTACTGATGGCAATAGGGATATGGGCGCGTATGTGAGACTTCAGTTGACCAATATAGCCGACAAAATACGCACTAAAGGCACATACACAGCTACAGAGCAGGCTTTTATGGACTCTAACCCATTGTCTCCATTGCCTATTCTCAAAAGTGCTGTTGGCACCAATACAGACGGCGCTACCATAAGCGGTCTGGCCGACATAACCGCCACTGCTTACAGCCTGCAAATGATCTCGGATTTGTATGTTCGGGCGGAAATGATTGCCAGAAAAGCCCGAGAAGTGTTGGAGAAAAAGGCTTCGGGGTCAACTGGTGGACCTGAAAAATGTGCCGCTGTTATTTTTGCGGATAATGCAAGTCAGGATATTTCCCTCATGTTGGATAAAATCCAAGAACTAAAAACTGGGGCCAAAGCCAGTTATATCGCCTCAACATCCGAGATGAACGCAATTTTAAGCTATCTGGAACACATGCAGGCCCTTGAAAGCAAGATGAACCAAGAGCTTACCCGCAGGTTCGGGAAAGATGTAGTCGCAAGGTTGCAATAGAACCCAAAAATGTAATCAAAGGAGAACGGAATTATGTATCGAAAAATTTGCTTTTTTTTAACTTTAGCATCCACAGTTCCCGTCCTTAGTTTTGCGGAAAACCCAAACTTTCAGGAAGGGCAAACTACAGCCCCACAGATGCGGCAATATTTTGAAGGTCGAAAAGCTGAATATAATCAATACCTGGCCGATTTGGCGGCATACAATCTGGCGATTGTAGAGCAACAGGAATGGGACAACCGAAAAAATCAAGAAGATCGGACGCAACAACAAACCCAGGCAAGCCTGCAAACGGCTATAAATCAACAATCCCAGGAATGTCCACAAACCCAAACATGCCAACAGGCAATAGCTAATCTGCAAACCCAGGCGTATCTGCACTCCCTGACATGCCCACAAGCACAAACAGATCAAGAGCTATTAACATGCCAACAAACAGTAGCTGCCTTACAATATCAGGCGTATGAGCAATCTCTGACATGCGAATACACCGCAGAAGATCAATCTCGCCAGACATGCCAACAAGCAGTAGCGGATAGTCAAGCCCAGATGCAGGAACAAGCTGCAGAATATGCAGAATACCGACAAGACCAGGCAGGGACAAGGCCGGTTGTAGGCCAACAACCAACCTTTTACGATAATACCGCCGAACTCGACAAGGCGTATATTTTTGATGAAAATCAGAGATTAGAAGAGAAGGTTAATATTGTTGGTGAAAGAAATATGACAGATGAAAGAGGAAACAAGATTAACACTGAGGAAGATGTCAGGAATTACTACACCCGTAATTACAGAAATTGACGCCCAAATAGAAGCAAATCACTGACAAGACATGAAAAAGACCGCTGTCATCCTTCCAGCCATTCTATTCCCTGCCTTCCTGTTTGCGGCCATATTTCAGGCCACCCCTGCCTATGCTATGGACATGGAATACTATACCTACGGTGGTTTTGGCCCGATTACGCAAGCCTTTACACGGTTGGCCCTGATCTTCAGTGATGCTGGGTATATAGGTTTGTTTACGGTGGTTACGGTTTTGGGTTTTCTTGCAGGGGCAATTTCTTGGCTTGTCCAGGCAGCCAATGGCGGGAAAGCCACGCCATTAATCTGGGCCGTACCTGTGATCTTCGGGGTAGTTCTCTATCTGGGCCTGTTTGTTCCCAAGGGGAATATCACGGTTTACGACCCCACGCTTAACAGATTTCAGACTATTGGAGGAATCCCTGATGCTGTTGTCTTTGCTGCCGGTGTCCTCAACAAAGTCGAGAGAGGGCTGGTAGAGATTATTGATACAGCCTCCGCTCCCGATTCCGAATACTCCAGAGGTGCCGGTGGCATAGGTTTCAAAACCTTGGAGTCAGTTAGAAACTCATACATCAAAGACAATCATCTCAGAACAAGCACAATCCGCTACACCAAAGATTGCGTGACTTTTGAACTGATGCGGCCTGGAACTACTTTGTCCCTTGATACTCTCCGCAATGACGCCACTGATTTCTTGACCGAACTTGGCAATGCAGCAAATCCTGCAATCTATACAGTTTATTATGATTCTGCTAATCCGGCAGGTGTAACTAAAACCTGTACAGAAGCATGGAATCTTCTCCGGCCAATTTATCAAAATCCCAATAATTATAACGAGGCACTCAGAAAGACATGTGGCAAGGCTTCTTTTGATTCCAACAATGCTCTTGAATATAATACCTGTAAAGACCTCATAACCAGCACCCTGAGATTCACAACGGGTGATACTGTCGTACCAGAGAAGCTCGTCCAGCAACGACAAATCTCAGAAATTCTTTATACTTTCTACTATCAGGAAGATGTGGAAACGGCGATGCTCATGGAGGCAAACCGGAAGATCACCTCGCAAGGTGTTGGTGTTGGTATTGCCATGAACGAATGGATACCGATCATCAAGGCGATCATGACTGCTATTGCCATAGGCATGATTCCATTCCTGGCCTTATTCTTGCCAACACCTGTAGTCGGCAAGGCACTTTCAGCCATGTTCGGTTTTTTCTGTTTCCTGACCATCTGGGGCATCACTGATGCAGTGGTTCATACTGCAGCTATGGATTATGCGGCCTACGCCTTTGAAGAGATGCGCCAGTCATCTTTAGGCGTTTATTCGATGGCTGCTTTTCCTTCATTATCGGAAAAGATGCTGGGCATGTTCGGCATTATCCGCTCTTCGGGTATCATGCTGGCAAGTCTCTTCACCATGATGTTGATTAAATTCGGTGGTCATGCCCTGGCGATGATGGCAGGGAGTTTGAGCGGTGCGGTAAGCGGTGCAGGAGGTCAATCCGGAGCCTTATTGACCCCGGAAGGAACAGCATCTGCCATGAGCCAGCAGATTAAAGCATCAGGGAATTTGGAAGGTATGCCACAGCATAGGTTTTCCAATCAAGCTTCGGCGGAGGCTTTCAATAGTGTCCATAGTCCGGTTGGTGGGTACAATTCCTCTATGAACGCCAGAAGAGCATTGGAACAATCAGGGCAAATTCCAAAAGGGACGTCGGATGCCGGCTATGCAGAGATGCAGAAGAACTTCAACCAACAGGCTGGGACAGCATCAGGCCAATCATCGGTTTCACTCGGCCCGAATGGGCAAGCGACCCAGGGACAAACCAAGTCCGTCAATGCAGACGGCTCAACCAGCATGACCACTAGCAGCGGGGCTGGTGGGGTTGGCGTGCAGACGGATAGCATGGCGGCAGGCCAAGCCACCTATGCAACAGATGGGAATGGTGGCACAACACTGACAAAGGCCAGCGTCAACGGGATGAGTCCAATTGCAATGGCACATCAAGCCGCATACATAAAAACAAAAGGGGCTGGAGATAGTCTTGCCACCAATGAGAATTGGGCCAATGGACAGAGTTATATAAAGAATGCCGCCCTGACCAGCAGCGAGGCCCGTACTTATGGCGAAAATCTTAATAATTCAGTTTCAGCAAAACTGAACAAGGCTATTAATAGTGGATCCAGCTTTAAGGATAGTGTTGGTGAAGATACAACAGCTAAACTTTTAGCTTTTGCTGAAGCAAGCGGCGGATTACAAATTTTGGGGAACGGTGCTACAGGTGGCGGCAGGTATGACGTAACAGCCACAGGAAAAGATGGCAGGACAGTGAGCTTTGATGTGGACCAGAAAACATCAGAGGCTATTGGCAATGAAATAACCAAGGCACGATCCGAGGCTCTACAGGAAAGCATGGGGAGTAGCCAGGGTCTTACCTTTGCAAATAATTTGGCACATAATATTGGCGCAACCAAAGCATCATCGTTGATGAATGATGCCAGGGATATGCAGCGGTCAACAGAAACAACGGGTGCTGATCTGAGTACCGCCTTCGTTGGACACTATGCGACAGAACGCTACGGCTCAGATAGTCCTGAGAATGTCCGCAAGGCGACGGATGCTCTTAATCATATGGCAACTGGAGGGGCTACCGGCATTGACCAATTGAATGGGCATATCAATTCGTTTCTTAAAAATGGTGCTTACAGTTGGGGTGATGGAAAGACTCAAGTAAGTGCAGCCATTAGTGCAGCCGGTGGGCAGGTTGAAGGTCAAGTCTCAAACATCCAAGAACAGGTAGGGCCGGCAGTAGGAGAATCAGCAAGTCATACATCCAGGATTACCCCTGGTGATTTCAGCGGCAATCCTGGCGTTCATCATGCTCCATTGGTCGGGCCAGGAGAAATTACAGGCCATGTTAATGCTACAGCAGATCAAAGGCTCCATGAACACCAAGATGCCAAGTTGATGGGGCCTAATGGAGCATTAGTTGATAATTTGACGGGAGTTAATATACCTGCGGGAATCAAAGATTTAACGAACAACTTAACTGGTAATAAAAAGGTTGTTGCACCTGAAGATACTTCTGAACCAGGAGGAGAATTCAGTGGCCCGTAAAGTCTTTCTTAACCAATGGGATGCCTATCCTAATCATCATTTGAGGGATACCATATATTTCCAGGGAGACCTTCATAATTAGGGCAACTTCGTTTTCGTTCTGTAAGCTCCTCACCACTCAGCGGTCGGATGCTCTTTCCAAACTTGGTGGTAAATATCCTCTTTGTAATAGGCTCAAGCAACTTATCAATAGCATCAAAAAGACCCATGATTTTTACTCCTTACAATTTCTGGAATCACTTCCGGCAAACCATAGAAAATCAACGGCCACCGAGAATGGGCCTCCAAAAAAGCTCGTCGGAGGTGGCCGCTCTTCTGTTATCTCTTTCTATCTTCTTGGCACCTTGATAATATGTCCATCTAAAATTCTGTTATCATAAACCAACAACAAAATCAAAACCCTTTACTATGGCAGAAAATTTATGACTAAAATTGAACTTGTCAATGCCGTTGCAAAAACCCCTGGAATCACTGGGGCTCAAGCTAAAAAAATCATCCAGAGCTTTATGGCCTCAATTACCACGGCACTCTCTACGGGTGAAAAAGTGACTTTAATTGGTTTCGGGTCCCTTCAAACTGTCAAAACCAAGACCAGAATGTATCGGGACATTAATAGCGGAGAGTCAAAAAAAGCCCGAGGGAAAACAATTGTCAAATTCCGAACCGGTTCTCATTTATCAGAAAAGATAAAGTAGCAAACAGCAAAAAGGAGCGGCTACTTCCGAAGAGCTTTTAAGGCCCATTCTCAGTGACAGCAGATCTTCATTGACATTTTAGACGGTCAAAGGAAATTGTAAAAAAAACCAAATAGAGAAAGATCTTCAACCAAGCCCAGTTCATCATGATACTAATGCAAGTTGAAAAAATGGGACCCAATGCTCCTCCCTGCTCAAACCACATTCGGTCGTTGGTCTCCAATCGTCGAGGCACAATACAGTGGAAGAAATTGAAGATTCTGGTCAGGTAATTTATTGCTTGTACCGCTATAAAGTACCAATCCTTGCGGGCAATTATGATATTTTTCAAGCATAAGGTGCAGACTTCGCAAACTCCCACTTGCTCCCGATTTAACCTCTACCGGGTAAATATTTCCTTGCCGAACAACGAGAAAATCTACCTCGGCACTACTACCACGGGCCTCCCGTGCCCAATAAAATATCTCTGAGCTATGCCAGGCCAGTAGTTCCTGGGCAACAAATTGTTCCGCAAGTTTTCCACGGTACATCGCCAGAAGGTTTTCCTGCTGCAATTCCAGTTCAACAGGCACCTGACAGAGTCTCTGCATAAGCCCTATGTCAAGCATGGATGCCTTGAATTTTTTGGGATTGGCTGTTGCGCCTAATGGCAAACCACTTGGATCACAGGCAGGAATTTTATGAATGACCTTCGCCTTGACCAGTAGATCAAACGCTTTGCGATTCATCTGGCTTGAATGCCCATCATTAAGACGGGTATACTTTAATTGTTCTCCAATACTTTTTGCCACGCTCAAAAAAACTGCATCCAGGCAGATCGTATTGATGTGGGGGGTGTATTTGGAAAAATCATCGCGATATGAATCCAGGATTTCTGATTGAACTTGAAAGGTTTCAACCATGGAACCAGTGTCACGATAGGTCTTAACACATTCAGGCATACCTCCAACAAAGAAATAGATTCGCAATTCCCTGAGAATGATTTCCTGGATAGACCCTGCAACGTCATCCGGCTGATTCAGAGTGTATTCAGCCATCTGCTCCTTGCCCATTGCCAGAAGATATTCGTAAAATGTCATCGGATGCATATGCAGATACTGAACGCGACCGACCGGAATGGATATTTCGCCGAAGGCAAACTCCAACAATGAACCGGCTGCTATAACATGGAGTTCCGGCATCTCTTCATGAAAGTAGCGTAATGCCATTAGTGCTCGCGGACAGGCCTGAATCTCATCAAAGAAAAGAAGCGTCTGACCGGGTATGATTCGACCAGTTGTCAATTCCAGAAGGTTCAGTATCGATTGAGGCTCAAGATTCTCAGCAAAATGAGGGTGAAGATCGCGACGTTTTTCCAGATCTATTTTGACAAAGCTATTAAATTGTTTTGCCAGAACATTCTCAACAAGCCATGTCTTCCCAACCTGGCGCGCCCCACGAATTATGAGTGGCTTACGACGCGGCGAATCTTTCCAGCCTGCAATCTGTTTTTCAGCCAATCGTTGCATGCAATATTCTTCCTTGTTTCAGACGTGTTAGTACAGAGTGTCATCAAACCTTAACAGTATACTACCCCCGCTAAAGATAAAAAGTCAAGGGTATTTCAACCAATTAAAAGTCAGAAGTCAATGGTATTTCTTGTCTGATTGCCAAACAGCTACTATCAACTGCCTTGGCTGCCAATACACCAAAACTATTGCTGTTGGCAAGTTTCGTTCAACTTGGCACGCCATGACAGCAGTTTGCACTAATGCTGTATGCTTGTTTGGGACATTACATCGCAAAAGAACGTATGTTTTCTCAAGAGCAGGTTCCTGGACCTTACAAAAAAACTATATGGATGAGTTTAGAGAGAAGCTCGTTGAGAAAAAATTGCTGTAAGTCAGATTACCTTGGGCACCGTAAAATCCAAGTTGTTTCGGGCTGTGAAGGGATGAGGATTTTTGTTGATGCATATTTTGGATGTAAGGGTACTTCACTTTAACCTAAAAAAAGGCGCTAACTGAAGGGATTTTATTACGTATATATCCTGATTCTCTTGATGCGACCAAAAGTGACGATACTTTCCAAATACACTGGACCGGTTGATAAGAGATATCTGAATTTTTTAGAAACGGAAATACAGCTTTCCTGATAAGCTCTTAATATCTTCTTCTTATTAGACAAAATGAATTATTATGTCTAATAAGAGAATTGTAAAAGTTATTACTAAATAAAAATCCCATCTGTTCAAATAAAAAGAGCTTTAGCATGAGCTGGAAAGAGAATATACGTCAACCTGGTGTGCGAACTGCATTGGGAGCTGCCTTGCTTTTTGGTGCGGGAACTCCAATTGCAAAATTGCTGTTAAACAGTGTCAGTCCTTGGTTACTAGCTGGCCTACTTTATTTTGGTTCCGGGGTCGGTCTAACAATATATCGGAAATTGATTCATACCCAGACCGGCAGGCTATCACGCGCTGATATACCTTGGCTTGCCGGGGCAATATTGGCAGGCGGTATTATTGGCCCTGTATTGCTTATGATGGGTCTGACCGGAATGACCGCATCAAGCGCATCCTTGTTAATGAATGCCGAAGGCGTATTCACAGCACTGTTGGCTTGGTTCATCTTTAAGGAAAATATTAGCTATCAAATAGCATTAGGAATGACAACAATCGTGGCTGGAGCCGTCATTTTAAGTTGGCCCGACGAAATTCTTTTTGAAGGTTTGTGGCCAGCATTTGCCGTATTGGGGGCTTGTTTTGCTTGGGGTGTAGACAACAATCTGACTCGCCAGATATCACTGTCAGACGCTACATGGATCGCTTCTATTAAAGGATTGGCCGCAGGGTCAGTCAATCTCACTTTAGCTTTTGCTTTGGGAGCCACAATGCCACCATTGCCAAACATAGCTATTACGATGGTCGTTGGTTTTCTCGCTTACGGAGTTAGCTTGACCCTGTTTGTCATAAGCTTACGTCATCTTGGCACGGCGCGAACAGGTGCCTACTTCTCAGTTGCCCCATTTTTTGGTGCGGTATTGGCTATCGCAATAGGAGAACCTGTGACCGTCCCTCTGCTAATTGCAGGGGGACTAATGATACTTGGGATATGGTTGCATCTGACCGAAAGGCACGAACACGAACACACGCACGAGGTATTGGGACATGAACACGAGATTCTTCCCGATGAACATCACCAACACCTTCCCAAAGCTGGCCACCATCATCAACACAATGATTTGAAACACACACACCCACATTTTCCAGATGCCCATCACCGGCACGACCACTAAAAGCATAGTCCTGCAATAATGCAGACCTTGTTGCTCTCTGAATTGATAATTCTCTCGTAACAGAAAATATACTCCGTCGGTCAGATTTATTATATTTTCTGGGGTTCCCTAGATGCTGTAATGAATTTCCCTAATATTATCATAAAAACAGTTGCAGCTAGTAGAATACTTGTAAAATTAATTGCGCCGAGTAAAGCATTTGTAAAATACACTTTATAAACCATTGATCCCAAAACTTGGGTTCCAACAAACCCTCAGACAATCCCCCATTGTGCAGGAGAAAAATCAGAAGACAGAAAGTTCTTTTGTAAATATTCTCTCAATAAGACAACTGAAAAGATGAAGCAAGTTGTTGCAGCTAGATATGAAAACACAAGAACTAAAAATGAAATTGTATTTGTGCTAAAAGCATAAGTCTTACCAGCATATCCTAGTAATTTATAGAAACTAAATCCCAAGAGACACATTGGTGGTACTGTTAAAAAAAATGCTGGTAATAAATTTACACCAGGCATTACTTTCGATTTGATTTGTTGATAAACAAGTATTGTTACTTTTATGGCAAACACAACAATTCCAACCAACAAGGTGATTGTTGTCATAAATGCTGCTGATGATGATATTAAATTACTATTAGATGAACTTACAATACTTGAACCAAGTAGTGAAACCGCACCAAACGCTAACACATCAAGCAACCAACCAAAATTTAGTTTTCCATATTCAGAAAAATCTGTAGAAATAACCTTAGCAACTTTTATTTCAAATGATAGCAACATAAACCACAAACAGTTAAATATAATAAATGCTGGCAACATTAAGCTCTGCATATTTGCTGTTATTTGCGGCACAAAAAAACTAACAGGACCAAATAAAACTACCATAGTCATTGGTAATGAAATTATTGGTGAAAATATTGCTGAACTAGCCAAAGGATTTTCTATTATTTTTTTGAAATCATTGGTTTTAAGTAACCATACGAAAAGTTCCTTTAAGAAAATTACAGTCAGAATAAAATGAATGACTATAAATAATCCCATTACTGCTATTAAAAATATGGCTGTTGCGTACTCTAAGGGACTGCTTGAAAGTAATGATAATTTGGATAAGGCAATTTCTTCTTCACTTTTGAAAATATTTATTTTTAAAAAAATATATGGCATTAAAGCAACTCCAGCTGCTGCCAATGTTCCTTGAAATTTTAGTGGTGTAAATTTCATAGATACCCTCTTCGCCTCCTTTTCCGTGTATTTATTGAATCGGTGTCAGATTGTTTCGGAGAGTATATTGTTCAGATAGTCCGCCATTTTTTCCTTGGATGTGGCTATATCCAAAGGAACCCATTGCTGGTTGATAAATATATTGGTTGAGCCTTTCAGAGAATAGGCCGTAGCTTCGGGTGAATCGGTAGTATAAATGTGCAGGTCAAGTTGATCTTTGAACCTTTCTTGCATAGCGCTGGCCACACCTGTGGCCTTCTGACATGTTACTCAAGCAGGGTTGCCGCTGTGAAACACAATCATCTCTATCATGATTTCCTCCATTTTTATTGCTGCATAGGTTTTGGAATTTTTTTCTGACTCTTGTCATTTGGCTTATGTCTCTTCTGGGCATGGCAATCCTAAGTGACGGCAGATGCACGCCTCTACCGCATCCAGTGACACATCCGCCCCTTCGACCACAATTTCATCCTCCACCATGACCGCCGGGGCCACAGGCAAGTCCAGCTCAAACCAGGCATCGGTCTGGTACTCGGCTCTGGGTTTTGAAATGGTTTCAATGGTAATACCGTATTTTGCGCCCAGCCTGGGCATCATTTCCAGAAAATGGCCTCAGGCCTTACCGTTGGGTTCATTCAGAAAAAACCTCATCAACATAGTGCTCCTCATCTGATTAAATTTTTTGTTCTCGGCGCAGCTTGGCAAGCAGGAATATCGCGCCACTGTGAGAGAATCCAAGATTATTCGAAAGATCTTCTGCTTTACTTTCAGGGTGCTGCTGGAGAAAGGTCCGCACCTCATCTTCCAGTTCTTCAAGCCAGTCCTCAAAAAGGATTAATAACTCAGGATCAGTGACAGATTGGAGTTGTCTGGAGCGAGCCACTTTATCCACCAGGCTTTGACACATCTTTGTAGGGTCGACACCTTCGCCCATGCACTCCGCCAGTCAGAGATGTACGAGACTGGCAACCTTGTCGGCGCCAGCTTCACCAATGAGATTGACGACAAAATTTAGACGAAGCTCTTCGTTTACCTGGGAGAAAAGTCCGCGGAGAACGACTCCCAACCTGTTCAAGGCTGCTTCTGGTCCCATTCTGTCAATTATTTCTTGAATTTCATCCATACGAACAGGTACTCCCCCCACATGTTAAAAGGTTGTTCTTTCACTGAGTAATGCCGCGCCCAGTTCATCTAATCCTGCCAATATTATAAGAATCCGTTGATCTGTCATCTCGTAATATACGAAGGGACCGCTTCGCTCCACCTTCACCAGCAAGGCCCTTCTCAGTTCCTTGAGATGATGAGAAACAAGTGGTTGCGATAAACCGAGTTCTTCAACAATCCTGGAGACAGATTTTTTCACCTTGCTGACACATATCAGAATACGCAGTCGATTCTCATCAGCCAGGCATTTGGCAAGAAAGGCAAGACTGTGAATATTCAGGTTATCTGCGCGGTTATTCATGTCAAGTTAAATAGAGAGAAAGACTTAGTATGTAAATTTGCCAAAGATTTCTTCGATGGTCTTGTCATGAACCCCGTGTTCTTCGAGGACATCTTTTGCGTGTGTCAGAAATTGCTGTCGTTTCAGTTCGGCGCTGCTGTTTGTCAAGCCTTGTCGAGCATAACAAAGAAGTAGGGAAGGAACATCAGTCTCTGCCAAGTCTGCCGCTTCTTGTATTTGTCCCAAAAGATCGACAGGGATTTTTAACGTTAGCGGAGCGTAATCATTATCATTCGAAGTCATTTGACATTGGCATATGCTTTCTTTCATGATTCGACCTCCTCACAGATTGAAAGGATAATGGGTTCCCACCATTGAGACACCTATCCTTTAGTATATAATTATATATATAGACGTTTATATGTTGATGTCAAGAGAAGAAACTTTGGATTATTATTGAACTGCACGGGGGGATTCAAAATTGGAATTCCACCTTCGCCGGGAACAATAGATTCCAAAGGTGGAGCTGGTTTCAATTTTAAATATTCATCAATTACTTTTCGGCTCGGGTCAATCCATATTCGTTTATTTTGCCATGGCTGAACATCAGAAAAAATACCTCACCCGTAGTTCCACAAGATAATCATTCGGTTTTTCGCCATATTCACTGGCATCCTCACCCTGGATGATGTTGGCCTTGAGCCGCACTTCCATATTGGTAATCCCGGTATAGATCACTTCAGGAGACAGGGAAAAACTGCTGTCCTGCAGGTTCATGATACAGGTGATTGCCGGGGTGAAATACAACAGATCAAAGGGTTCTTTCTGACTGATCCGAGCATACAGATAGTCCCGCATCGGATTCATCCTGCCGACCCCGCTTTCACTCGCCACCGTTGCTTTGGCCAGCAGCATTTCATTTCCCGTACTCAGATAGGTATTGTAGGCGTGGTCAATGAAAGAAAAATAGCCTGCCATCTCCTTGGCTTCATACCCTGTATCGTCATGGTAATATTCAACAATAGTTGTGACATCATTCTCCGTCAAATAACGGAGACCTAGCAAATAACTGAAGGCGTCATATTCTGTTACCGATATCTGCCCAAGACTATCAATGGCCTTTTTCTGATAATCATCAATCCTGGCGACCTCGCCATGTACTTCAAAAGAGGGCGTTATATTGCGTGAAAAATCGGCGCCATACCTGCTGGTTTTACTGGCACCGCTCAGAACAATGAAATCAATATCCGTGTCGTAGAACAGAAGATAGACTTTTCCCGCGACATTGAGGTGATCAGCCCTGCCGAAATCATCATTGAACGAATCATAAACAGGAATAAGCACCGGCGTAAAGGAAAGCGTCTGCAGGGGCCCGGAAAAACTTCTGGTATAGTCGGCAGAGGCCACAACAATACCTTCAAGACTCAACTCCGGGTCATCAGGGTTTTTAGGCCGGTCAAGGAAGGCCACAGGATTCCAGGCATAGCCCTTGCCCCAGCGCAAGGTCTTCTTTCCCGCCTCCAAAACAAGAGAAGACGAAGGTTTAAGGGACAGATACCCTTCATACACATTTGCCTCATCAGACCATTCATCAAAGGCATATCCACCGTTAACATTTATTCTGGTGAATAAACGAGCCATCCCCTTTTCATAGCTGCCTTCCAGTTGCAGCTTAAAGGCATACGCATCGGCAAGGACGGCCTCATCATGATTGTAATGCTTGAGCCGGTACAAAGCCGCGCCTTTATCGGCGCTGGAGATTTCCGGGCTAAATTCCGTATATCCTCCGAGATAAAAGGGCTGTTTTTCCGTCTCGGAGAGATCAAATGAATAGTCTTCAGCACTCCAGGCCGGGGCAGGAGCGAAGAGCAGGAACAAAGCACAGAGCCACCAGAAACAGTGTCGATCCTTCACCTTACTGGCCTTACTTGGCCGCTTCGCGCAAGGAATCAATGTTCGGCATGAATGTCATGGTAAACACCTCATCCTTGAATTCCCGCTGCTTGATCTTGGCCATGATCATCACAGATTTATACCCTTTATAGAGCGGACTGTCGGTTTCAATCACCGAGGGCCGAACGATGCCGCCGCCGAAGTCTTTCACCTCTTTGAAATAAAGGGTTTTGATAAGCATTAACCCCTCGGTCAGACATTCTATTTTGGTGGGTAACAGGGTTTTCGTATCCGCCCGCAACCTGACCCGATCATACGACACGGTCCTGGTCCTGGCCTTCAAGTGCAGGAGCACCTCGCCTCCCTGCTCTTCTTTCTTTTCCACCGTGTATTCGGCGGCATAATCGAGCTGCATGATATCAGCATTATTAAACACCCCGCCAACTACCGACTGCAGACTGGTAATCCGCACCGGCTTGCCGACATTAGGGATATAGAGCCACATATTGTCACCCAGACGCAGGGTGCTGCGTCCTTTTTCACTGGCCGGCTCAAGAAAAAGAGAAGCAACCTTATCCGCGTCTTTTTTGACGGTATAGAGGATAAATTCCTTTTTCCGGCCGTCCGGTTCGATATTGATCAGCTTTCTATAGGACTCATAGGATTCGGGGTTCATGTTCCGGTCAATCTGCTGCAGGAGTTGGGTGTCTTCCTCAGCGGCAGAAACCGTTCCCGCATAAACCGGGGCCAAAAAGAAAACGGCCAGTAAAACTGTCAGGTATTTTTTCATTGCAATTTCCCCTCTACACATGTCTGAGCGCTTGAATCGGATCCATGCGCGATGCTTTGACCGCCGGATAAAGACTGGCGATAACCGAGACCACAATAACCGTTATGGAGATGAAAAGCAGGTCTTTCGGGTGGAGTTGCGCCACCAGAAGCAGGTCTTTCTGTTGACCAAAATCAAAGGTAAGGTGGGCTATATTGACAATTTTGACCAGCGCCATGGCCACGAGACCACCGATAATCGCCCCAAACACCCCGAGAAGAAACCCTTCAACGACAAACATCGACAAAATCTTCCCCGGCAGGGTGCCTATGGCGGCAATGGTGCCGATTTCCCGGATCCTCTCATACACCGCCATGATCATGACATTGGTGATACTGATCAGCACAATCATGGTCAGCATCAGTTTGATGGAGAGGGTCATGAGATCGATCATTTTGGAAATATTAAAAAAGGGAGAGAGCTTTTCCCAGGTGTGAATCTCAAACAGGGGTTTGTTCTCTTTATTCATCTCACCGGCCACAATTCCTTCAAGCCGCGAGCTGAAGGAGTGCAGGGAATCAAAGTTTTTTAAGCGAATGGCAATCTCGCTGACCTCCGCCTCTTCCATGCGCAGCAGCTCCACCGCATCGTCAAAATGAAGGTAGCCATCCCTGCCGCCGGGACCGGTAATGCCATCCAGAATGCCGGCCACGACAAACTGCCGACCGTTGACCGATCCATCTTTATTGGTGGCGATGATGACCACAGTGTCGTCGACCTTCACCTTCATCCCTTTGCTCAACAGGGCCGGAACCAGGATCTCACCACGCTTGAGCGTTTTCCGGCCTTCGGTTATCCGGGAAGAGAGCAGCGGCACCGTGGCAAACTCTTTCTCCGGGACCACCCCGTTCAATCTGACATTGCTGGTCTCGGTATAATTGCTGAACATGGCTCCGAACTTGATGCGCGGCGAAGAGGCCTCGATCTCCGGCTGCCGATCAAGGATCTCTTGCAGACGATGGACGGCCTTGGCCTTCATGTTCAGGGTCAGAGGCAGGTTATCGATGGAGGCCACATACCCCTTCCTGTGCACCTGCAGATGACCAAGCATGGAATCGGTAATCTGGCCGACCATCATGTTTTTAAACGATCCGGACACCGACATGAAGAGGAGGACAAACACCACGCCAACGGTAATAAGCGAGGCGGTCAACAGGGTCCGCCGTTTATAGCGCAGGAGATTACGCAGGGCGATCTGCAGTATCTTAAGCATGATGCGCCTCCCCTTTCACCTGTCGGCTGATAAGTTTCCCATCCTCAAGCGTATAGAGGATTTCCGCCTCACCAACAATTTTCTGATCATGGGTGGAAAAGATAAAGGTGGTCTGCAGCTCATCGCGCATTTTCTTCATGAGTTCAAGGACCCGATAGGCAGTTTCATGGTCAAGATTGGCGGTGGGCTCATCGGCCAAGACCAGTTTGGGATTGGTCACCAGGGCCCTGGCCACCGCCACCCGCTGCTTTTGGCCGCCGGAAATCTGGTCCGGGTATTTGCTGCTCTGGCTGCTCATACCCACTGCCTCCAAAAGCTCCGTCACCCTCTTCTTCCTTTCAGCTGCGGGCGTATTCTGGACCATCAGCAAGGGATATTCAATATTTTCATACACCGTCAACACCGGCAGCAAATTGAAATCCTGAAAGATAAACCCGATGGAATGACCCCTGAAATTGGCGCTCTGCCGGCGATTGAATGACCGGATATCGGTATCGCCGATGGTCAAGCTGCCTGAGGTCGGTTTATCCAGGCAGCCGATAAGATTCAAAAGAGTTGTCTTGCCACTCCCGGAAGGCCCGATAAAAGAGACAAAAGAAGAGGTCTCAATGGTAAAGCTGACCCCTTTCAGCGCCGTCACCATCACCTCACCAACCTGGTAACTCTTCTCCAGATCCTTTGCGACAATAAATGTCATTTTCCCTCCCGTAGACCTTCTTTAAGTTATTCCATTCAGTTGCCAGAATCCATTGCCAATGGCTACCCGCAACCGTCCTTCCAGGCAAAACAGATAATAACAAGCATAATTTACGCCAATCTTAAATGTTTTTTATCATACTGATAATGTTAGGTAAAACAAACAGCAAGGCCACCACTTGAGGCATCTTCTTTCTTGCTGGTTCAAACTTACCCGTTTTTTTTCTTTAAGATGAGTATTTCTTACCCAAGTGAGAATCGCACGAAGACATCCACACTCTACACTTATAAAATATGGAAAGAATCACTGCAAGCAATGCTACAAAAAAAGAATTGAAATAGCCGCTCCGCCAAGAATCACCCAGAGGATATCGATCTTCCACAACAAGGCCACCAGGGCGGCAACTCCTAGCAACAAATGCAGCCAGTCCCACTGCACCTGCAAGGCAAAACGGACAGTGACTGTCGCCAGCAGGCCGACAAAGGAGCAGAGTACCCCGGAAATGGCCCGGCTGAACCAGAGGGATACCCGTAACCGGGCAAAATAAGGGGCAACCCCGATCACCAGCAATAAGGAAGGGAGGAACATGGCCACGGTGGCCACACAGGCACCTACAACCCCATGGAGCAGATAGCCAACAAAGGTGGCGGTAATCACAATGGGGCCTGGGGTAAACTGGCCAAGGGCGATACCATCGAGAAAAACAGAACCAGCCAACCAGGAATGGACCTCAACAACCTCATGGAACATCAACGGCACAGAGGCAAAGCCGCCGCCAAAGGCCATAAGATCAATTCTGCTCATGAGCAGGGTCAAATGCGCAAGGGCAGGACTTAAAAAAGCGAGCAGGGCAAAACTGGCGGCAGCGATCGCAATCAGGCAGACAAGGGGCCGGAAAGAAGCTGCTGTTTGTGCCCCCGTCCGGGCCTGCAACGGAAAAGCCTGCCTGCTGTGCAGCGCCATACCCAGCAAAGCAGCCAGAAGCAAGATCAGGACAGGATGGACCGCCAGCCAGAAGAAGGCTGCGGCCATCAGAGCAATGACACCATGCCGCCAACTGATCAGTGTGGTTCGGCCAAAGGAGAGAGTGGCATTAGCAACAACGGCAACAATCAAGGCCGGCAGGCCAAAGCCGACATAACTGACCACTGCCCCACGCACGCCCCGCACCCGCAGGCCAACATAGGCCGCGACCTGCATAGCCGTGTCTCCTGGAATCATCTGACTGAGGGCAACGCCATTCTGAAAGGCCTCCTTGGCAAGCCAGCCCTGCCGCCCAACAGCCAAATCCCGGATATAGGCGCTCATGGCCGGTCCACCAAAGGCGGTCAGTCCCAGTCGAAAAAAAGCAGAAACAAACGGGACAAGGTCGGCGTAGGTGACTGTACAGTTAATGATTCATTCATGGGTGGAATTATAATTATACCTTTTTTATTGTTCTGCCAACGCCATACACGCTTCAACAAAAGCACACCAGACTTCAATGCATCATAACTACTCGGGTGATTAGAATTAAGATTAGACTATTTCTTTTGGTGCGTTATCGAGTAAGAATAGTTTTGAAGTTCAGTCCGAAAAAGCTGACGACAGCAGCAGTCTGACTCCTGCTCACCATAGCCCTGGAGATTTTCGGGACATTTCTTGCACAAGTAGGCCTCATCAAGGAGTCGCCGCCTGTGATCTGGGTCTTAGCTTTCCTCGAGTTGTTTGAGAATGTCATCAATGTCTCTCTTAGTGCACATGATCTCATCTCCTGGTATGATCTTGCCACAAAAAAGTGGAGTCGTAGTTAAGCCGCTTTTCTCATATCCCACCATTCCTTCTCATATTGAGCTGGAGATTTATGCCCATTAGTAGAATGTTTTCTTCGGCGATTGTAGTAGACTTCAATGTAGTTAAAAAGAGCCTGCTCAGCCTCCATTACATTCTGAAATTTATAATGGCGAATCAAATCGTTGCAAAACGCTTTATGGAAAAAGAATCTTTGCGCAAAACCAGTGCGCGAAACTCTTTTTTCGCTAAAATCAAAAGCATTATTCGAGGCGACATACAGACACGTATCGACCTGACTACCATCGATGGTCTTTTAATCACCACAGTGATTACCAATGATAGCCTGGAGAGGCTTGGATTAAGTCAAGGCAGGTTGATTACAGCCGAGGTCAAGGCTCCGTGGGTTATCCTGCAAGGCGGTGAAACCAAGCCTGCCTGCAGTGCGGAAAATAGATTTAAAGGGGTTTTAACAAAAATAAACCGGGGAAAGATCAATACGGAATGCGTTGTCCGAATTTCGGATGCGACTGAAATATGTGCCGTTGTTTCCTCTGCGGGCAGCTGGCTCCTTGAGTTGAGTGAGGGGGACAATATTTGGGTGCTATTCAACTGCTGTTCTGTGGTGCTGTATGTGGATTGACAATGAGGGCCCGCAGGCATGGATAACCTTTTGATTTTTGAATAATTTCGAATGGATGCTCTGAAAAGAGCCAATACAATGCCTCTGAAGGAATAAGAAAGACATGACTGTTCTGGACACAGAAAAATTGCCTGACTCCATGACTATTGACGAAGAGTTGATGCAGGCCACGGGCAAAGGCGATCTTGACGCCTTTGCCGAGATCGTCCGCCGTCATCAGAGCTGGGTACGTATTCGGCCAGACTGATTTTAGATCTTGACTCTTCAAAACATCATTATCCAACGAGCGGCTTGTTCAAATATCCAGGGCCATTTCTCACTGTTTTGTCTGGATTCTAATACGGTCAGGAAGATGATCCGTAGCGGAATAACCAACCATCAATACCAACGGGATATCCAGCCATTGCTCCGACTGACCTCGTACAGTATGGGTAAAACGACATTTCAACTACTCGGCTGTTTACCAAACGAAGCATTACTTCTGTGTAAATAGGTTTTGAATCACTGATTCCGGGAATCAAGATATCTCCTATTTATACGTAACAAAAATATACCCGAAGTTGTGATATAATTCGGTCATTAACCTCCTGTTTTTTCTTCAAAAGAAAAAGGAGCCCATTATGACCGAACAGGATAATATACAAGAAATCTCTTATTCTTGTGGACCAGGCATTGCCGTCCAAAAAGAACACCAACCCGTTACATTTCTGCCAGCCAATCCAGCCGTAACAAAGCCATATACACCCCTGCCTCGATTTCTCTATTCTCCAGGAACGAGTTCTCAAACTGTCTGTTCTCCAAGCAAAAGGAAACTGGTCCTCGATCATTTATCTGCCCGCATTATAGATAGAGGCTTTCCTGGTGTAGACATAGCTGTTGAATATCTCAAGAATAAATATAGTAAAAACATGTCGCCAAATACCTTGCATCACGTTAAACTCACGATTAAGCAGATTTGGAGCAACCGGCATAGTATGTTTACTGTCCGTGGTCACTTTAAATTTCATTTTCTGTTTCGCTGCTACATCGGCAAGTTTCATCAATGTTGCAGCCTTGGTACGGCCGCATGAAACGCCATGAGCTTCAACCTCTTCCGCAATACGCCGGGCACCATAGGTTCCTTTTGACACTTTATGTGCCTCTTGTACCACAGAAGTAAGATGTTCATACTCTTGTTGCCTTGCTGATTTCCCTCGGTTTTTCCAGAAATAATACCCACTCCGAGAAACTTCCATAACGTCACACAACAGGGCTATTGGGTAGGCCTTCTTCACAGTATCAATCATTTGATACCGCACCCCAACTCGCTTGCAAAGAAGGCCGCCGCTTTTTTTAAGATTTCACGCTCCATTCGTAAACGCTTGTTTTCTCTTCTGAGCCTTGCAAGCTCTACCTGAACATTATCTTTCCGTTGAGCAGAATCAGAAGCAATACTGTCACATCCTGCTTCTGATTCGCGCTTCCATCGGCCCAAAACGCTTACATTGATACCGAGATTACGGGCAGCTTCAGATATCTTATAACCCTGTTCAGTAATCAGCTTGACTGCCGAATCCCTGAATTCCTGTGTGTAATCCTTTCTTTTCTTTGTCATTGAACACCTCCTGATGGGGATCTAACCCGCTCTTAAAAAAGTGTCCATTTTTTTCATACCACTTCAATAAACCTGTGCCTGCAAAAATGGACGAACGGATTTCCTCCCAATGTTCACGGGCAAAGGTCATAAAGTCATCGATGGGCATCTTATCGATACCCGCGCGCCCTTGTTGGCCTTGACCCGTTCCCATGCCTTCAGCATGTTTGGACGGGAGAGAATCTGTTCCAGCAGGTGTTCATCGAGATCGGGCTTGACGGCAACGCGCCGGTCTTCTGCTCCCCCTGGCGGGTTCATCACAGTGGCCGAGCTTACCGGGCCTTTTCCCTTCTCTGAGTTCGGTCCTTCGTCCCGTGGAGTGGAACTACTATGGCCTCTGCTGACTCCTGCCCGATCATCTTCCATGTTGCCATGGAGGACGCTGTCTAGCGTGAACTGAACCGCTTGCCGGGCAGGTCTCCCCGGATAATAACGCGATCTTTCCCTACACTGCCGCGGCATTTACCATATCTCCCAAACCCAGGGCTTTGTCATGTTGTGCTGACTTACCCGGAAACTTGGCCTTATATGCCATTTCTGTTCGTCGGCTCATAGTTTTGCACTCCGGCTTCCTTCAGACGAACTCTCGCGGGGTCGCCCTTGCCTTTGGCTAGTATTTATGGTTCTGTTATCACAACAGTACCGGGTTTACATACAGGGGACTTGCACCCCATTAGATCACGCCCGTGCCGGGCGTACACAAGGCACTTCAGCCGGCCGCGTGGAGCTGCTGATTTTTTCTGCACCTTTAGTGGCGCGGTCGGCTGAGTTTAACGTTATGAAGAAAGGCACAAGTATTTTATGGATAATAACTCAATCGTTCCTGATAGCTTAGAGCAACTCATTGACCGTTGGAAAATGAAGTATCCAAATCGTGCTAGAGCAGGAGAATATGCTCTCCTCGGTTTTCGCTTCCAATTGATAGTCGCGCTTCGTGATGCTGTCAGTGCCTTTCTCAGCGGACAAATCACAACACCAGCTGTTTTCCTTGAACAAATATCTGACTTTTACCAGAAATTTCCAGACGGTAAAATTCTTTTCACTCAGGTGAAGCTAATAGGGCGGACTGTTAGCAGCGCACTTGAGGAACTCTGGGGTATTTATTGTTTGGCATCCGATGAATTGCCCTCGCTCACTTCACAGCTTCAATATCGAATACTTTGTTCCAAATGGACTCTTCAAGATATTGATGGCGCCATCAAACGTTGGCAGCCCGCAAAGGATTCAGATCCAGCTCGGATTCAGTCCTTTAAAGAACTAGTAAGTATTTCTACTGATTCAAACCCCTTTGATGAGTTACTAGTCCTGGTTGCGCACGAACTAGACGCCGATGAACCGTTTCAGAAAGTGCTCTCTTGGATAGGCTTACTCACCAATACTGCTGATGGTTTTAAGCAAGTGTGGTCTGAGCTAGATGAACTTCAGAGAAAGCAGCGAAGGTCAATAAATACACGTTTGCCTCTCTGGTCGTCAACGGACAGGCCACCTCAGATTGTCGAGAGAGGTCCCGTCCTTACCAGTCATCAACCTAAAGTTATACATCTTCAACGGGGATATTTTTTCGGTCGGTTGATTTACCGTAAGCTTGCTGAAGAAGCTATTCAATGGATATCTTCCAATTCTTTAGATAGCGAATCAAGCCTTCGAATTCCAGTCTTATGGATAGGTGGTCGCTCTGGTTGCGGAAAAAGTGTGGCCTTGCTCCATATTCTATCTCATTTTCATGATAATGGTCTTGGGCCTATCCTTGCTCTGGGCAACAGTGTTGACCTTTTTCCCCAAGCAATTCGTCGCGCCCCGAGTATAGCCTCCCCGAGCGACCAAATCATTATCGCACTTGACGACCCTTACTCTCCTCGAACTCAAGGCGATGCAGAAATGTGGCGCAAAGCTCTTTCAGAACTTAATCTTTTACAAAACCGAACCACTGTAGGGCATCTTCCCATTCTTATTTGCTGTGGACCAACTAGTATGGCCCGTCAATTAGAAGAAGACTTCGCTGATGATCTCTATATAGAACTACTTACGGTTCCAGATGTGTTGGATGATCGCCAAGCATTAGAGGAATGGTATGAAATCCGTACTGGTACAAAGCCACCGACAATTGGCGATGGGGATATATTACTGGTCCAATTATTTTTCGAGTGGCAAACTGGACAGCCCCTTTCTTCCTTTGCGCATCGCTTTAAAAGACGACTAAGAGAAGAAGATCCATCATTGTTGATGCTCGATGCGGTTTATCGTATTGTGACAGCAAACCGTTTATATGTCGGGTACCAATCGTCTGCTCTAAAACGTTTTAATCCAAAGCAGAGAGATGCATTCGAATTATTGGTTAAAGATCACCATTTTTCTATTGATGAGGATTCGAGAAGGTCTGGAATTTGGTTGACTCATCCACATTTGGCAAACGGGCTCTTCGAAGCTTGGTTCCCAAAGGCTACAAAGACCCATCAGAGACAGGCAATAACTAAGGAAACTATCTTGGATGGTTTACTCTTTGGGAAAACACCTCAAGACCAGACGGGCTTACTTTGGGCAGTAACCCGTCTGTCAAATAAGAACAAGCACCTTCGGCAAAGAATGGAGACGGACAACTTCGAAGACATTTTGCCAGTTATCTATTCCGCTTGGCGGCGCAAATGTCGAGGTATCCTCGAAATAAAACATTTACCGGTATGGATCGAAATACGGTTCTCACATCCAAACCTCTGTCTAACTCCTGATCCTCTGTACGATGCACTTGCTCAGCTATTACCCGAAAACAGAGAAGAAATTGGATTCCGTCTTACATGCCATAAGCTCATTGAACATTGGAAAAAGCTTACAGAAACAGAACAGAATGATGTAAGAGATTTCATAGAATATATTCTTGCACAAACTCAAGGATGGAAAGAATGGCCAGCCATTGCGGTTGATGCAGCTTGGCGCATCTCTTCAAGACAAATTCTGACCCATGTTGAAAACTGGCTCTTAGGCAACAACCAAGGGTCAGGTTCAACTCTTTCTTGGTTCAACTTGCGGCAGAACATAGGCTACAATGTGGATTGGTTAATAAATATCAACTTAACATGGATTAAGAATAACGGTGATGCACCAGACGCTGGTCCTGTCCTGTCAAGTTTGTTGAAAAGAGTTGATTTAAGCACTAGAAGGTATTCCATTGCGACAGTGGCATTAGAATGGGCACAGAAGTACTCTCTTCTACCGCAAGTAGAACGGGTGCTTCGGCGTTTATTAGGACTTCAATTATCCGATGTGGTGATCGCAAGGGCTGTTCGACTTGCACTCGATTACATTGAAAATACTGATCTCCAGCCATCAAGCAGCTTCTTGCTGTCCGCAATTCTCCGCAAACAAGTTCTCATCAAGGCTGGAGATTCGCTGGCCGGACAAGTCCGTTTGGAAGAGACAGCAATCCACCTTGGTTTAGCGTGGCTTGAACGCTTTCCAAATGATCTCGGTGCACCTTACGTTGCTGACCGGCTTCTCCGGCTTCCGCATGTCTCGGATGATGAGTGGTCGAAGATTGCCTTGCAGTCACTTGGGCGTCTGGGCAACAAAATTTGGGTTCGTGATGTAGATTATACTTTCATGTCTATTGTACGTAGGCGGCACTTGTTGAATCGACAAGACGATGAGTTTCTGTACAAGTTGATTAACGAGTGGGCTGAGATTGCCAAGCTCAATATGCGCAAATTATTATCTCAAAAAAAATACTTTACCATATGTAAAATACTCACACCAACGTTAATATTAGTGGCGAATTTAAAACAAGACACCATACAAACTGAGTTTGAATTGATGGCAATCGAGTTCCGCAATAAGGCTGATATTGAGACACGTAATAAGTTTGATACAGAATTACGTAGATCATTCAAGTTTAAGGCTTGGCGCAACATTCAAAATACAAGAACAATATTGTACAAACTTGGCCTACATCAGAGTGAACGCGATATTGTTAATAAACTAACATATCTGATCGCTACTAAAACAAGTGAAATAGACCCCTCACTCCAAGAGACTCTTGATTTCGCACAAATAGCTACGAAGTCGGTAATTGAACAAGGTGATTTCAAAACTACTAGCTTTTTATTAGCCAAAATGCTTCCGCTGTCAGCTGTGCTAAGTTCGGAGTACTTGGATGCAATTATTTTGCAGGCACGACTCTTCATGAATTCACCTTTGCCGCCAGAAGTACACGTAGGCTTTGTTTTAGCATGCGATAAACTAATCGAGCAAAATATATGGCCAAAACCTGATGTAGCCTATCAGAGCCTACAAAATGCGGGAATCTACACCCCTAAAGTACTTGAGTATCTGTCCACTACAGAATGCACAAAAATAAAGGAGAGTCTGCCGAAAATTTTGGGTTTTGTAGAGCTTGTTTTCAAATGCCTGCCGATACGTGCGGGACTATTCCTAGCGCCGCTTTTGGTGTTGACTGAAAAGTCCGGTGATACATCTCTAATAAAGTGGTGTCATCGAATTATGCATAGCTTCATCGAATCCTCTGACGTGAGTGATCAGTTTAAAGAATCTCTAGCCAACCGCGTAAAGAGGATTATCGAAAGAGCATTTCCGAGCACTCCAAACAACCTTCTTACTGTTATTGAATCACTTGGACTTCAATCTCCTTGGCTCATTGAAAATGCAGTGGCCATGAATACTATGAATGCTGAAGACTTAAAGAGCCAGCTTTTCGCGGCAAAACGGTTTCTCGAACAAAACTCGCCATCTCGTGCCGGATATATTCTCGCGCCCTTACTGTTATTATCGACATTTTCCAACGATGACGATTTGTTGAGAGACGTATACGATACAACCTTACAGATGCTTGAGCATCAACGTCTAGCTCATGAAAACCGGGACGGTTTTATTGCTTTGTGTAGGTCGTTTAACTGGCCTAATGCTGATATAAAGGATGAAACTTTCCAATTCCTTGGATTGGGTGCACCAAAATTGGAAAAGCTTTTGTCTGAAAGAACTCCTAACATTACAACTGAGGAATTGCTTCGCAGTCTCGAGCACATAGAGAAGCATTTGAACTCTGAGCGCCCCCGTGGCGCATATAAAATCCTTCTTTGTGCTTTACCACTTGCTTCATGGATTCCTGATGTAGAAATACTGGACAGAACTTTGGATCTAACAAAGAAGTTCATGAATCATCCAAGGATTGACAAGCATATTCTCGATCTGTTTTTAAAAGGATGTGTGAATCGCTTACGAAGCAATCAATGGGCAAGTTTCGATATCGGAACGAAGTACCTTTCAGCGATTGGGATTAAAGAGTACTTAGAAACAACTGAGTGACGTTGATATCTAACGTGCATAACCCGTCGAGGATTCTAACGAGGCGGGTCCACAGCGACGCGCCAATGGCGGTGCGTGACCCGCGTGTTAATATTGCCACATCAAATATCTGACTTTAACCAACTGGCCTCGGGTTAACCTTACTGTCAATAAGGGCGAGGAGTAGTCCCCGCCCCTTCAGATAATAGCTATCCATAAAGTGTTTCTATCCACCTGATCGCTTCGGTATCATTTATCTTGCCGAGATATCGTTGCGTGGTCGACAAGTCTGCATGCCTCAGGATAACCTTGCTGACAATTTCAATGGGAGTTCCAGTATAATTCCCCCCAATTTTCGGACAGCCCCTTAAGCTCTAAAATGCTATAAAAGGGTAACCAAAAACATGAGGAGAATGGAAGAACATGCAACGCAAAAACTACCCTGCAGATTTTAAGGCCAAGGTTTCCTTGGAGGCCA
>VMSP01000015.1 GCA_013792135.1 Desulfocapsa sp.
TCATGTTCTTGCCGACCCCGGCCAGTTCAGCCAGCTCCTGCTGAGTCAAGCCGCTTCGTTTACGATGAAATAAAATAATATCTGCGAGACTATTCTGCATAAATCTCCCTTTATTGCGGGAATTATTATTGTATTATTTTAATAATGGCCTAAAATGGAATTATTATCAACATATTTACCCTGTTTTAAGGGAAAATATGTTGATAATCTAAAAAAATGCGAAAGAAGCATGATGAACAGGTCCTCAATTCCCTATATTCAGGGAATTTAGGACCTGTAAAAAATAAGTGGGAGGTTGCAACACCAATTCGTCATCCAGGATCAGGTACTGCATACACTCCAGCATACGATATATAGTAAAGAAACAAGAGAATATTCTTGTTTCTTTCTACGAATTACGCAAGGAATGTCGGTCTGAAAAATCGAGAGAGGGATATACACATTATGGCAATGACTGACAATTTGAGATGGCTTTGGTATATGTAAAGGTATGTGAGAGCGATCTCAAAATGCTGTTGAAGCTGTGAGTAGCGCCAAGGAGTTTTGATTTAGTATTTTCATTTCGAATTAAATGGAACAAAAATGGAACAAATCAGTTTAATTTACACAAAAAACACAATATATACGTATCATTAACATGACTGGAGCACCGGACTTCGAATCCAGGTGTCTGGGGTCCGAATCCCTCCGGGCGCACCAGTAATAAAAAAAGCACTTATCGGATATTTCGATAAGTGCTTTTTTTATTCCATTCTATGCCAGTCCGGTTCTATGTGACTAGAAGAACCTAGTATTTGCCGAATCTTTGACACTCACAAATCATAATTTCAAAAAATACCTTCTCTTTTGAGCATGGTCAGGATGTTGATGATGATGATGATGATGACTAGCTCGAGGATACATGACCCCACACCTGATAGAAAGGTTGAGAGGCATTCTGTCTCTTAATGAAGGACGTGAAAATATTCACGTCCTTCATTATTGATTAAAAAGAACTGCCGATGGCCAGCATGCCTGATGTGAGGATATAGTAGCCAAAAGCGATGAGAAGCAGTCCGCTTATCAGGCGTACAGCCGCGGGATGCTCATTGACAGCACGAATTTTGTGCCGAAACGATTGTGAGGCATAGCCTGCCAGCAACATGGGGATGGAAAATCCCAGAGAATAAAAAGCAAGCAGGATCAGACCAGAGCTAAGTTGCCCTTTTGTTGCCACCAGCGCCAACACTCCGGAGAGCATGGGCCCCACGCAGGGAATCCAGATAATACCGAGCGTAAAGCCAAGAAGCAACCCTGACCATTTCCCTTTACTTTGAAAGCGCTGGGCCTTGTAAAAAAAAGTAAACTTTTTAAAGACATTGATCCCGGCGAGCATAGAGAGGCCAAAAGCAATGACCACTATACCAACCACTTTTTCAACCAGAGGCATAATACCGGCAACGGCCCCGGCAAAAAGGGAGGTTATAACTCCCATCATGATAAAGCTGAGACTCAGGCCGGCAACGATAAGCAAGGGACGATACCTGTGATCGTCGCTAGTCCCGGTGACGATGATGGGAACCATTGGCAGGACGCAGGGAGATGCTATGGAAGCAAACCCTGCAAAGGTCACCATAAGAAGAGTTGTTGCACTCAGTTCTAAGGGAAGCATGGCTGTTATGATTGCGGAATGGATTGGATCAAAAGACGGATATCGTCACTGCGTTTTACCCCAGGAGGCATGCGGTTGATTTCTTTGCCGCCTGCATCTGCCAGTACCAGTGTGGGTAACCCCCGGATACCATACTGATTAAAGATATTCCGATCAGCAGCAACAGTGGTCCGCACGTATTGGATGTCAACTTTACCACTGAGTTCGCCTGCCATTTCCCTCAGAATGGTATCCTGCATGCGACATGGCCCTCCGTCAGGGTTTAGAAAGAACATCAGTTTAAAGTCAGCAGCTTGGTGAGTCAGTCCGGGCGCTGATACTGAAGAAATGTTTTGTGCCCCTGCTTCAACGGAGCTGGAAGATTTACCGGGCTGCTCATCAGGGGAACAGGCCGTAACAAAAAAAAACAAAGAGATAAAAAAAACATATTTCAACATAGGTGATGACCTCATAAATGCTCTTACTACTTTTTTACAAAATGGTTAACATTCTTTAATTATTAGCACTTTAAGCCCTGGCATCGGACATAAAAATATAAAATAAGATTAGTTATTACTCTGTCAAGAAAGAACTGCCCTCCAGAGGACATCAGAACACAAACTACTGACAATAAAACAAATCAAAACTTGACTCCTTACTGTTTCCAGTTCTTCTGTTTGGCGAGATGTAGTTTTTGATAGCCTTGCAGAAGTTTTTTATGTGTATCAAAGCCCTCAAGACTCAAGCCCGGACTATGCAAGCCGTAAAATATTTCGTTTGCCTCGACAATATCTCTACAGGTTTGCAGGGTGCTTTCACCATACATAAGCTCAAAGCTGTCGACATAGTCAGCAAGTTGCCTTGTTGCATCGTCTTTCATTTCCAGTAGCACCCGCAGACATTGATAATAACGTGTGGCCTTGTCATCAAGTTGGTCAGTATGCAGACACCAGTTCACCCATTCGATGGCTTCGCTGTTTTTAAGTGCAAGACATAGCATGGCTTTTAACTCGCCAATACGTAAAGCAGCCCAGGTGGTGTTGGGTTCAGGAGCCACGCCAATAAATTCAGCAACACCTTGAAAATCGTTATACCCTCCCTGACCAAGACGATCAAAAAGAGAATGCCATTGGGCGTGCTCAAGATTTTTCAAGGAAAGAATTTCTTTTCGAAACAAGGCCCCTTCATTTTTGTTATTCCAAATCAAATCGTCAACAGGGTAAATATCGGACATGCCAGGAACGATGATTCGGCAGGCATACACATTGAGATAGTTGAAATCTGCTATATATATATCAAAGCCCATGTCATGAATCAGATCAGATAAAAAACTAAATTCATCTTCGTTGTTTGCATCAAAATCCCAGTCACAGAATTCATAATCAGCTTTATTTTTAAAAAAATCGAATGCCATTATACCGCTGGAATCGATAAAGTGTGTTTCAAGGTTATGATGGTCGGCAACTTCATTGAGATCAAAACTGGGCGACTGAAAACCATCAAGTTGATTAAGCCCCCTCCCCTGTAACAATTCAGTAACGGTTCGTTCCAATGCCACTTCAAAACTTGGGTGCGCCCCGAATGAAGCGAATACATTTGCGTTGCCCGGGTTGATGAGCGTGACGCTCATTACAGGGTAACGCCCACCCAATGACGCATCGGCAATGCGAAGATAATACCCATGTTGCCGCAGGTTGTTCAGAGATTCTGTGATTTTTGGAAAGCGGGCAAGTACGTCGTCTGGTACTTCGGGCAGACAGATTCCTTCGCTAATGATTTTATTTTTAATGTAACGCTCAAACACCTCTGACAGGCTTTGAACGCGAGCCTCATAGGCTGTATTGCCCGCAGACATCCCGTTGCTCACATACAGGTTGTCAATAATGTTGACCGGAAACCAGATCGTTTTATTGTCACGTTGGCGCTGATAAGGACAGGCACAGATGCCGCGTTCACCTGCTCCTGAATTGGTGTCGAATATAGTTGAGGCACTGAATTCGTTCTCCGGGTCATAGTAATGCCAGAGTTTTTCATCCAGCAGGGCCGTCGGAATCTCATTATTATCGTTCTGAAACCAGCGTTCATCAGGATAATGGACAAATTCACTTTGTGACAAGGATTCGCCCAAATAGAAATCAGCAAAAAAATAATTGCAGCTTAAACGTTCAAAATATTCACCCAGAGCACTCGCCAGGCAAGATTTTTCCGTGGTGCCTTTCCCATTGGTACACATGAGCCCACACTCTTTATCGCGGATATGCACAGAGTAAACATTTGGTACCGGATTTAACCAGGAAACTTCTTCAATATCGAAACCTAAGTCAACAAGTTGTTGCTGCATTGTTTCTATAGATGATTCCAAGGCGGCATCTTTGCCTTTTATAAATGTTTCTTCGTTCATTGTTTCGTAGATTCCAGTAATGGTGATAAGGAGTTGCTTTTCAGACCAACAGCCAATGGGGACAAGTAATTTGAGGCCACCACTCAAAAAGGTTCCAGTTGACATAACCCGCTTCTCAAATCAATTTGCCACAGAGAAAGGACAGTGCTGGCCAGTACACAAAGCTGAAGGCCAGTGAAATGGTGAGGATAATGTCTGGTATAAAATTAAAATTGCAATCTAATCTGAGTTAATTATCCCATATTGCTGGCGGTGACGGTGGCAACAACAATATATCTTGCTAATTTACCGCTGAAGGTGAGCGTGGAGAATAACAGGAAGTTCAAACGTAAAGAGCCGCTGACAAGGCAAAGAGGATCGCCGATGATTGGGACCCAGGATAGCAGGAGCGACCAGGAACCATATTTTCGGTAGAAAAGAACGGTCTTGTTAAATCTGTCCTCATCAATCCGCAGGAGCTTATTTGCCAGAAAAGAAGCCCCCCAAAGTCCAATACAGTAAGTGGTACAGGCCCCCAGAAAGTTTCCCAAGGTCGCCACCATAACCACCTCTTCTATCGGGTATGCCTGCAGAATCAGGGTAACCAACAACCATTCGGAGCCGAGCGGCAGGATTGTTGCCGCCAGGAAACTGATTACAAAGAGTGCCGTCAGGCTGTGTTGAAACAGAAAATTGTCCAAGAATATTTCGCAGGAAAGTTTTTTTAATTCGTGGCAAATCCAACCTCAAATACCGGAGCGTTTATTCGCACCAGATAGACCGCAATACTGGCCTGCTCTGCGACCAGTCGATCAAGCTCACCAGCTTCTATCAAAAGAAAGATTATGCCGACAAACTTCGCAGGGTAAAATATTACGACACCAAAAACGACAGAACGTTCGTATTCCTGGGCAATAATTTTTCTTTGCCAAAAGATAACTATTGCCGAACTATACAAGCAACGCCGGCAAGTGGGGCTGTTTTTCAACACTGGAACAGAAGTATTGAAAACTATATATTAGGGGGAAGGTAGCAGAAAAAATGCTATAGTCAACAAGAAATGATCTTGTGTCCCTTTACTCTCCAACCTTGCGAGTCAAAATGACTCGCAACTCGTCTTTAACTGGGTCATAATAACCCCATTCTTCTGATGTTATGGTTCACAGCTTTTCGCGCGCAAAAAATATTTTCTGTGCACGAAACTAACGTTTTACTTGTCAGCAACTGGGTCACAATGACCCTGCATGAAATTTTCCTAGCGATGTATTCTACTGATATAATGAGTTTTTTATTTTTGGCGCGAAATATGCTATACTTATTAGAAAGATGTTTTAATCCTCAATGTGCCATTAAGTAATATTTAGCTTATGGTATTGGAAAGTTGCAAAAAACATCAGAAACATAATACAACCAAAAATAAGGTTGGATTCTTGGACTTTCGCTTTCTGACATGGTCTCACCGCTTATTGCCTAAGAAAAACTGGACGTGATTATGGAAACAACAAAATTCGCTATCCCCGAAATTATCTTTGGCCGGGGGAGTATTAAGTATGCAGGGCAATGCGCGCTCAGGAACGGCGCAAAAAAAGTTTTTCTTGTCAGTGATTCAGGTATTGAGAAAGCAGGCTGGGTGCAACGGCTCATGGACGTCCTTGAGACAGCTGGAATTAACTGGATTTATTACCCGAGCGTAACAGCTAATCCACGTGACTTTGAGGTTGAACAGGGTGCCGAATTTTACCTGAAAAACGGTTGCGATGTGATAATGGCCATTGGCGGTGGCAGTTCCATGGATACCGCAAAAGGCATTGCCATTATTGCCAGCAACGGCGGGAAAATTCGTGACTATGAAGGGGCAAACAGGATTCAACGCCCCTTGCCACCTATGGTATTTATCACAACCACAGCAGGAAGCGGTTCGGACATATCCCAGTTCTGTATCATCACAGATGTAAAAAGGGCTGTGAAGATGTCCATCATTTCCAGGACCCTTGTTCCCAATATCTCCATAGTCGATCCTCTCATTCTAAGCACAAAAACCGAAACGCTGATTATTCAATCCGCAATAGACGCTCTTGCCCATGCAATCGAAGCCTATCTTTCCCGTATTGCATCTCCTTTTACAGAACCGCAGTCTCTGAAGGCCATTGATCTTATCATGCGCAACCTGCAGCATGCTGTTGAAACTCGGTCTCTCGACTCCCTTGAGAAATTAAGCATCGCTTCTATTGCGGCGTCCATGGCCTTCAGCAATGCGGGACTTGGAGCAGAGCACGCCCTTGCCCATTCACTTGGAGGCCATTTTGACATGTCCCATGGTGTCGTTCACCCGATCCTACTTACAGAGGTCATGCGCTTTAACCTTGAAAGCTGTCCTGCCAAAATGGCTGATATCGGGCGGGTTGTGCTCAATAAAAGGCTTGGTTCAGACGAAGAAACAGCCATGGAGGGAATCGAAAAACTCGATGAATTCTTTGCCTCTTTTGATGTTTCTCTCAAGCTTCATGAGGTTGTCAAAAAAAATGACAAGAAACATTTGGAACCGATTTGTAAAATGGCGGTAAATGACGCCTGCAATCTTACAAATCCACGACCGGCTTCCTGGCAAGAGCTGCTGAAAATTTGTCAGAAGGTGTGGTAATGGCTCCCAATACAACCCTTAAAGACCTTATCGGAATCGAGCACCACAAACTCGGATTTTACCAGGAGTTGCAGGGCAAGGTTGAAGAACTCAAAAACTCGAACCAGGAGCTGGAGAAAAAACGTAAAGAAATCCAAGCGCTTCTCGATGGTATAACAGATTTAATGGTGGTACTCTCTGAGGACCTGAAAATTCAATCCGTCAATCATGTATTCAACGAATGGTTCCCCGATACTGATCCCATTGGGAAATATTGCTATGAGTTTTTTAATGAAGGTGATTCGCCATGTGAAGATTGTCCTGTTCTCAAGGCCCTTGACTGTCAAGAGATAACGAAAGATTTACGCATATCCAAAAAGGGCGGAAAACTGCGTCATTTTGAGTTGATCGCTTCCCCTCTTAAAACAAGCATTACCGGCGAACGCAATGTCCTGCTTTTCAAAAGGGATGTGACTCTGGAAAAAGAATATCAAGCCCAGTTTTATCAGGCTGAAAAAATGGCGACTGTAGGAATCCTTGCTGCCGGTGTTGCCCATGAAATAAATAATCCACTTACAGCTATCAGCGGCTTTGCTGAAGGCCTGCGGCGCCGACTGAGTCGCATCCGCGGCCAAGTGGACGACGACATGTATGACGATTTTGAAGAATATACAGACACCATCATCAAAGAGTGCCTGCGCTGCCGTGACATTGTTCGCAGCCTCCTCACTTTCAGCCGACCGGTGGCTTCCAGCCTGCAGCCAGTAGATTTAAACCATTGTATCGAAGACACCCTTTTTATCCTCAAGCATCATTTCAAGGAGCAGCATAAAATCACGGTTACAACCGATCTGCATGCAGATCTGCCCTTGATCAAAGGAGATGAATCACAGCTTAAACAGGTCATCATCAACCTGTTAACTAACGCCCTTGATGCAACAGATGAGGGGGGAACAATCAGGATTAAAACCTTCCCGGAAGAAGACGGCGGCGCCGGACTTATTGTTGAAGACTCCGGCTGCGGTATCCCGCAGGATGTGCAGGACCGACTGTTTGAGCCGTTCTTTACCACAAAGCCTACCGGCAAAGGCATCGGTATAGGTCTTTCAACCTGCTACTCAATAGTCAAAAACCATAATGGTGAAATCAGTGTAAGCAGTGAAGAGGGCAAAGGCTCCTCTTTCAGCGTACGCATTCCTGGGATATATGAACAATGAATATCGAAAAATATCCGATACTTGTCATTGACGACGAAGAATCAATCAGAAGGCTGCTGGAAAAAGAACTAACCAGCTCCAGCCGGGAGGTTTTCACCGCCGCTGATGCTGCCCAGGCCCTGGATATGGTACGCCGACGATGGTTTGATGTCGTTATTATGGACCTGCTCCTGCCGGACAGCTCCAATCTTGACTTGCTCATCAAAGTAAGAGACTCCAGCCCCTGGACAGAGGTCGTCATGATTACCGGCCATGGTGACATTGACAGCGCAGTGGAAGCGATGAAACTCGGCGCCTGTGATTTTATCCCCAAACCATTTAACCTGGACAGGCTTGACCTTGTTGTCGAAAAAGCGCATCAACGTGCAAGACTCTCCAGGGACAACAAGAGACTAAGGCATCTTTCCCGTTTGGACAAAGGACCGACTAAGTTTATCGGCAATTCCAAGGCTGTGCACCACATTCTTTTTCTGGTTGATAAGGTGGCACCTGCGAATATCCCGGTACTTATTACCGGGGACTCAGGAGTTGGCAAGGACGTAGTGGCCCATGCCATCCATGACCGATCACCCCGTTCCCATAATCCGATCATCATAAAAAACTGTGCGTCTCTGCAAAAGGAACTGGCCCGCAGTGAGCTTTTCGGTCATCTGAAAGGGTCCTTCACCGGAGCAAGCCAGTCCCAGGATGGCTTAATGTCGTATGCCCACGAGAGCACACTCTTTCTTGATGAAATAGGAGACCTGCCTCTGGATGTGCAGGCATCTTTGCTGCGGGTCCTGGAGACTCAGAGATACCGCCGGGTGGGAGAGAAGGAGGAGTGCCAGGTGGATATCCGCTTTCTCTTTGCCACCAACCGCAACCTGGCCGAAGAAGTTCAGGCCGGTCGTTTTAACGAAGCCCTTTTCCATCGGATCAACGCCTTTCACATCCATATTCCACCCCTGAACGAAAGAAAAGAAGACCTGCCTCTCCTGGTTGACTACTTCCTGACGGCCTTGAGTCCTGAGGGCGCAACCTATCGCATGGTGCAAAACGCCATGGACTGCATGCTCAGTTATGACTGGCCGGGCAATGTCAGGGAACTTCGTAATGTTATCGAGCGTTCCATTATTCTTTCTGAAAACGGAATTATTACGGAACGATGCCTGCCCCTCGAACTTGTAAAATCCTCGGGAGGCTCTGAGGCAAGCATTACTCTGGAATCGGTGGAAAAACAGCACATCCTCAAGATTCTCGACTTTTATGACGGCAACCGCAGCAAGACCGCGGAGGCCCTGGGGGTCAGCAGGAAAACATTGTACCGGAAGATTAAAGACTACGATGCGAATTAATATTGTTAGTTCACGTGGTTGCTATGACAGCAACCATTTAGATTCTTACATACCCCAAAGGAACAGATTATGAAAAAATTACTACTTTCCCTATCCGTTGTTCTCTTATGCTTTACTTTACCCGATCGGGCCCTTGCAGAAGACAAGATCCTGAAGATGTCAACCACAACATCGACGCAGTCCTCGGGCTTGCTCGACTTTATCCTTCCCGAGTTCACCAAGGACACCGGTGTTCTTGTCAAGGTTATTGCCAAGGGTACCGGCGCCGCCATTCGCGACGGCATTGACGGCAATGTTGATATTATTTTCGTCCATGCCAAAGACAGGGAAGAGAAGTTCGTCAGTGATGGCTTTGGGACCAAACGCTATCCGGTAATGCATAATGATTTTATAATCTTGGGCCCTGCAGCTGACCCGGCAGGCATCAAAGGTTGTAGCACCGCTGCTGAAGCGCTGCGCAAAATAGCAACAGCTTCTGCTTTTTTTGTTTCACGCGGTGACGATTCCGGCACCCATACTAAGGAGCAGAGCCTGTGGAAGGAGACCGGCATACCCCTGGAACAGGGATCACAAACCCTTATCGAAAAAGGCATAAAAAAACTGGTGAACTATGAAAAACCATCAGGAGATTGGTATCTTTCAATAGGTCAGGGAATGGGTAAAGCTCTGACATTTGCCGATGAAAAACAGGCCTACATCCTGGCTGATCGCGGCACGTACATAAAATACAAATTTGGCCGTGACCTTCCAATTGCGTTGGATGTCCTCTGTGAAGGTGGTGACGCATTGGCAAACCCGTATGGAATTATCCCGGTTAATCCGGCAAAACATCCCCATGTGAAAAATGACTTGGCAGAGCAATTTACCAAGTGGATTACCTCCGCCCGAGGCCAAAAGCTCATCAGTGACTATCACGTGCTTGGCAAACAGCTCTTTTATCCTGATGTCATAAAGTAGGGTTAATGGTCCGCTTAACACTTGGGCACCTTTTCAAGGTGCCCATTTTTTTGTTTTTTTATAGGATAAGCCGTAATGGACATTCTTATTGACAGCCTTTTTTCGGCACTATTACTCGTTTTTTCTCTCGACAGGGAGATGCTGGCTATTATAAAGGTTTCCTTGCAGGTGAGTTGCGCCTCTACCTTCATTGCTGCACTTGTCGGGGTGCCGACCGGATTCTTCATCGCTTTAAGGCGGTTTCCCGGTAAGCATCTGGTCATTACCGTCCTTAACACCCTACTGGCATTACCCACGGTGGTAATTGGCCTGGTAGTATATGCCTTTGTTTCGCGACGCGGCGTCCTCGGCCCCCTTGATCTGCTTTATACCCAAGAGGCTATAATAATTGGCCAGATTATTCTCATCATCCCACTGGTGAGCGCCTTAACCATCGCTGCCATAAGCAAGATAGACGATCGTTATCGCCGCACAGCCATGACATTAGGTGCCAATCGGGTTCAGACGGCCAAGGTCATTCTTTTTGAGGCCCGCTTCGGCATAACGGCAGCAATCGTCGCCGCATTTGGCCGGGTTATTTCCGAGGTGGGCATCGCGATGATGCTGGGCGGCAACATCCAAGGATTTACCCGGACCATGACAACCGCCATGGCGCTTGAATACGATAAAGGCGCCTTCTCTCTTGCAGTGGCGCTGGGCATTGTTTTGATGACCCTTAGTTTTGGAATGAATATTCTCTTTCACTTTTTCCAGGGCAAGTATCGAACATGAAAGTGTATGCGATTAATAATCTGACCAAATCATACAACGATCAGCCCATTTTAGACATTGACCACCTGGAACTGGAAGCCGGTCGAATCTATGGACTCCTTGGCCCCAATGGTGCCGGCAAGACCACTCTCCTTAACATTCTTGGTTTTCTGGATCAGCCGACCTCGGGTCACCTTGACTTTCTCGGCAAAGCTGTCCGCTTTCAAGAAAGGGATTTGCAGCCTTTGCGGAAAGAGGTTGTTGTTCTGGATCAATATCCGGTCCTATTTACGAACTCTGTCTATAGGAATCTGGAGTTCGGCTTAAAAATAAGAAAGGTGGAAAGGGCAGAAAGAGAGCGTATCATTGACGAAGTCCTTGAGCTGGTGGATATGGCTTCCTTTAAACATGCTTCGGCGCACACCCTGTCCGGTGGTGAAACGCAGCGCATTGCCCTGGCCAGAGCCCTGGCCCTTTCGCCAAAGGTATTTCTCTGCGATGAGCCGACTGCCAGTGTTGATGTTGAAAATCAGGCAGCCATCATTGCCTTACTCAAACAGATCAATGAAACCAAAAAAATCACCATTGTCTTCACGACCCATGATCGCCTCCTTGCCGCAGGTCTGGCTCACCATACCCTTGTTCTTAACAAGGGCCGCCTCGTGTCGACAAGCTACGAAAACACCTTTCCCTGCAAAATAGAACCTACCAACGACAAGCAGGTTCACTGTCACCTTCCTGGTAACACCTGGATTCTTCTCTCCTCGACCCAAGTAGGATCTACCACCGGCAGGTCACGGCTCTTTATTGATCCGGAAAGAATTGAGCTCTATGCTGGTGAAAAAGTCCCAGGGGCTGGCCATTGTTTGCAGGGCAAGGTTGTACAGCTTATGGAAGAGTCAGCCAGGGTCCGAACAGTGGTTGATGTCGGGTTCCTTTTGACGGTTCTTCTTAAACGCGAAAAGTATAATTCCCTCCGTCCTGGAATTGGTGATACTGTTGCCGTTTCAATCGCTGAAGATGCTGTAATTCTTTCCAATTGATATCTCCGTGTCGAATCACATTTTAAAAAATTAATGTGGGTATGCACTTGACTCAAGCGCATACCATATGTTGTGTGGTCACCATTAGCCGAATATTGCAGCCTGGCTGGCTTTTCGCCCATGGATTTCTTGTATCGTTACGGGGGGCCGTACCTCAGCTGCCTGTTGAAGCA
>VMSP01000003.1 GCA_013792135.1 Desulfocapsa sp.
AGGGGTCCCATCAACCGTGGAGTCAATATCAGAAGTACCAGCAGAGGCTAAACCGGGGCAGCGCCGACCAGCTGTGTTTGAAATTGAATGTGTAGCTTAAACTCAGTGCATAATTGTCTTGACTCAGGGGTCCACTTTAGACTACGAATATAAAAATCTTACTTGCAGCGGCTGTTCTGACGTATTTACGATATATAATAAAATCAAAATGAAACTCCACTCTCATTTGTCAGATGGGAGTGGAGTTTCATCTAAACTCACTTTGAGTCAGGTGCTTTTTTTATTTTGCTCGCATTTTGATGCAAATCCCTTCTGTTACCATCGAATCGTCGACAAACTCTTCTCGAAAAATATGGTACAAGCCATACATCCCTAACCGAGCAGCCACCTGACACAGGCTACCACGGCCAGTATGCCAACACAAGTTACAGCCCAGCCCTTCCAGTTATTTGGCGTCCACCCGTATCCGATTTGTTTCTTCCGAAACCAAGATGGGTGATCCACCATTTTCTCATATGTGCTTACCCTTTAAAAGGGTATCCATTCTTTTATAACGATATCACATACAATCAACGAAAAGAAGAAAGGCTCCGGTTACCATTTAATGATGAATTCCTCTTCCCCGTATATCGGCTCCATTTCCTGCTTTTCCACTCGCACCACACTGGATTCAGTCGAGCCCCGGGGAAGCCAGTTAAGCATGCGCCCCACCGCTTCCTGATCTCCCTGAAATTCGGCCTCCACTGTCCCATCGGCCAAATTTCTAACCCAACCGCTCAATGCGAGTTTCTTTGCCTGCTCCAAGGTCGTCTGCCGGAAAAAAACTCCCTGTACCCGTCCATAAACAACAGCATGAATACGTTTCATCCGCTCACTCATCCCCCCCTCTCTTTTTTCCACGGAAAAAAGAGAAATAGATTCCTACCACACAAAAGAGCACAAAGAGAAGGAGACAAAAATGCATACTTTGCAGAAAAAGTTGCAGATTATCTGGTCCTATCTCTTTTTTACCCACAAAGATCACGAGAGATATTGTCGCAACAGACATGGAGATCATCTGTCCAAAAAGACGCATGATAGCTACTGTTCCAGAGGCAAGACCAAGGTATCTCCTCTCCACCGACCCCATAATGGCACTCATATTGGGGGAAGAAAAAAGGGCGAAACCAAAACCGAGGACGAGCAGAACAACCACAATAAGCCAGAGAGGAGTGGTTCGGGAGAGAGTTGCCAGAACGGACAGGCCAACTGCAGTAATCGCCATTCCTGCCGATGCGAGAATCCTTGGATCTTTACTGTCGGAGAGTTTTCCTGCCCAGGGAGAAAACAAGGCCATGATTATTGGCTGGGCCATGAGCACAGCGCCGGCGACATGCGGGGCCATCCCTTTCACATATTGCAGATAGAGACTTACCTGGAAGGTAACAGCAAACGTTGCGGCATAGTTGATAAGTGCCGCCATACTGGAAAAAAGGAAGATCCTGTTTTTGCAAAAAATTCGTACATCAAAGACCGGAAACGCCACTCTGGACTGGTGAAAGAAAAAGGTAACCATAAGGACTATTCCTATGACCAGAAGCAGTGACGCCTGGATGGTCGGCATCCTGATCGCCCCATAGACCAGACAGAACACGGAGGTGCAGTAAAAAAAAGTACCGACCAGATCGAACCGCTCCCCCCTTGCCTCAGCCCAATCACCTTCAAGGTGACGCAAGGCAATATACAAAACGCCAGCCCCGAGGAAAAACATACTACCAAACAGGGAACGCCAGCCAAGATAGTGGGTCATAAAGCCACCGACAAAAGGTCCGGTGGCCAGACCGACATAAACAGCCGAAACCAGAATACCGAGAGCCCGTCCTCTTCGCTGGGGGGCAACCACAGAGGTAAGAATGGCTATGGCAGTGGTCACAAACATGGCTGCCCCCATCCCCTGAACAGCCCTCATCGTCAGAAGCCAGCCGACATCGGGGACAAAGGCGGCAACCGTTGAGGCTAGCGAATAGAGGACAACACCAGCGAGAAAGATTTTCTTACGCCCATATATGTCGCCGAACCTGCCAGCAGGCACCAGAAGAATGGCCATGGCCAGCAGATAGGAGGTAGGAATCCAGCCTAAGGTTACCGCATCTACAGTAAACTCATGCTGGATGGCAGGCAGGGCAATATTCACAGAGGAAATCATAAAAGGCACCATGAATGAGGTCAGCGTTGTGACAAAAAGTGCTGATCTTTCCTGCTGCTGTTCAAATTGCATAACCACCCATCCACAGAAGGTAACATATTTTCAAGGCATTATAGAGACACCGAAAAGCTGACAATAACTTCGTCAGTAGAGTAAGTGAATCATCCTTTCTTGTCAATTCCCGGAAAGTACCCCATAAAGCACCTTGTATCCCGGTGCCTGTTTTGATACGTTAAAAGTTCTCTCAGGTTTTATTTCCAAAAAAAGCTCTGCTTGATTTGGTCGCCCCCGACAGACAAATCACATTTTGTTATAGATTCACACGATCCTTTCAATCTTACAGCCTGTAAAAAATGTCAGCCAAACAGGATGTTCAAGAAGCATCTCTAGCCATAGGTGAACTTCACCGAGTACTGCCAAGGACTATATTTTTTATGACTGACGCCGGATCATATGGATTGAATCAAAGAAGAACAGAATTTTTTACACTATTGCTATCAGCTGTTATGCTGGTAGTCTTTTTACTCTTTATGAGCGGTTGTGGAGCCAAGAGGAAAGTGGCAGAAGAAGCAGTTGCGCTTGATGCGGGCCAACAGAGAATAGCGGATTGGTATGCGTTAATAAAAGAGAAGCGTGATGCGTCTGAAATAGAGAAACTGAAATCAGTTAATTATTTTTTCAATCAACTTGAGTTTGTGGATGATCTGAGCCACTGGGGAAAAGATGACTACTGGGCCACACCCCAGGAAATGCTGGTTAGTAACGGAGGAGACTGTGAGGATTTTGCTACAGTCAAATATTTCACTTTACGTCTGCTTGATATCCCAGATGAAAAATTGCGCCTTGTATATGTAAAATCCCTGAAACTGAATCAGCCGCACATGGTCTTAAGTTATTATGCCGAGCCAACTACAGATCCCCTTATTTTGGACAACTTGGTTCGTACGATCCTCTTTGCTTCGCAGCGAACGGACCTTATTCCAGTCTACAGTTTTAACGGTCAGGGATTATGGCTGACCAAAAAGGAAAGATCTGAGCGTTTGGGAGGAGCAGAGCGCTTGAGCCTATGGCAGGCATTGCAATCCCGATTCAACCAGGAAGACCTTGCCGCCCCACTGCCAAAATAAGCACAGCGTTTTGAACCGTTACGTTTAGAATCAGGAAGAACAGATTTGTTAGAATAAAAAATGAGGGTTACCTCCTTGATTTTGGTTGTTGGTGGGACAACTATCAAAACCGGTACCCCTCATTTTCAGAAACTCATTGTCAGATCAGATCTGAACTTATGCAAATTATCCTCTATCATGAATGCTCGTGAATAATAATTAAAGCTCCTGTTGCTTTCAGACTTGAAGACGAGGTCGGTTCGCCTGCTGTCGCCGCTTCTGCTCAAGTCGTTTTGTCTCGGTAATAGACAGCTGCTGCGTATCCATCTTTTCACTTGTCTCCCACCCTTCTCCAAGAAGGGCAGACAGCTGGAAGAAACAGTACCAATCGTCTCTTTTAGCCTGCATATTTTCTCTATTGTAAATTCCTTTTCCAAAACGTTCCACAGTTGTGGACAACAGATGAAAGGCCCCGATAATTCCTACAGTCGAAGCAAATATTGTCAATGGTTCCATAACAATAACTCCTTTATATTTAAAATTATATTGAAACATTATAAACGTGAACAGCGCAGATCAACAACCGGAACATGAGAATGTTTCCGGTCTGCTCGCACTGCTGCTTCATCTGCCTTACTTAACACATAGCGAATACCTGCATCAGCAGCACTCACACGGGCAATAGCCTCTTGGGGATCGCTGACATCCATCACATGCTCAACTTTGATTCCGCAGTCCATCGCCTGCATGATAAATTTTGCTGCATTCATCCTGGCCATCTCCATAAAACGATCAATTTCTCTTGTCCTTCTGTCACCTGAAAACTGTAGGGGTTTAGCTGTTACATCAAGGGCGACAATTTCACAGTCAAGTCGCTGGGCCATTTTCATGGCATAGTCTGTAATCTGCGCCGCATACTCTCCATCCTGGACCATAAGTACCTTTGTTGGAGAATTTCTCTGGTCTACCATCCTGGCCAGGATATCAGCGCCTGAAGTCAAACTTCCGGCCGCCATTACACCCATATCAACAGATTCTTCTTTGATCCTTTTCACATTGACTTGTTTATTTGTTTTCAGTCCTAATGCGAACCAATCAGTAAATCTCATGATGTTCTCCTCTCTATGATAGGTGTTTGTGAACATTTATCTATTGTGTCTTTGCTTAGTGTTTAGCATCTGCCATGCCAAATTAATAAATATTTTTTATCAAAAGAAAACAGTATGTTATATAAATAAAAGACGGCTCCAACTCTGCTATGTCGTCAACCTCTAGTTATTGCAGCTTGAAACAGCTACCCTTCCCAAAATCAAGTAAAATGCAGATTTCCTGACACAGAAGACTGCATCCACAGTGCATAACATTAAGGAATGTAAAGATATTCATAAAAGAATATCTTATGAGAAGCAGGAGGCTGTTGCAGGATGAAACTGTGTAACAGAATGCAACAAAAGACGTATCAGAAGGCAGTCGAAGAGGGAATAGACAAGCATTACAACAGAAGAGTATTCCCTGGAAGTCAGGGAACCCTAGAATAGATCTTTCTGTTTTTCTTTGGGTAAAAAAGGATCAGACAAGCAGGTGCGGAATTGCCTCGTCAAGCGTATCGACATACACCAGTTCCAGATGTCCCGTAACATCGTCACTTAATGAGGTCACATCTTCCTGGTTTTTTGCAGGCAGGACAACCTTGACACAGCCGGTTCGAACACCAGCCAGGAGCTTTTCACGAATTCCACCAACAGGCAAAACCTGGCCGGTCAGTGTCATCTCACCGGTAATCGCTACTCTGCGATGTGCCGGACGGCCAGTCAGCAGAGAAACCAGCGCTATGGCTATGGCAAGGCCGGCCGAGGGACCATCTTTTGAAACCGCACCAGCTGGTAAGTGAATATGGATATCCGAATGATCGTAGAAATCAGGCGCAATTCCAAGTCTTTCAGCATTACTTCTAATATAACTCAGAGCGGTCTGGGCTGATTCACGCAACACTTCGCCCAGTGATCCGGTAAGGATGAGATTCGTGTGGCCCCGCATTATCAAGGACTCGATAAACATAATCTGACCACCAAACTGGGTCCAGACCAGGCTGGTCACTACCCCTGCCTTGTCCTCGCCTTCGGCTGCTTCCTGACGATATTTACGAGGCCCGAGCATAGAGGTGATTGCAGCGTTGTCTATATCAGGCAGGGATTCCTGCGCATCGTTCTGCAGAACCTTCAGGGCAAGTTTACGACAGATGGTTCCGATTTCCCTATTGAGCCCTCGCACTCCGGATTCCCTGGTATATTCGATAATCAATTTTCCAAAAGCCTCATCGCTGATCCGGGGATTGATTGCGGTCAAGCCATGAGCAGCTAACTGCTTGGGTAAAAGGTATTTTCTGGCAATGACCTGCTTTTCCTGAAACGAATAGCTGGGAAACTCAATCACTTCCAGGCGATCCAGTAGAGGACCTGGCAGTTTTGTGATATCATTTGCCGTAGCAATAAAGAGGACGCCGGACAGATCAAAAGGGATATCAAGATAATGATCGATAAAGTTCTTATTCTGTTCAGGATCAAGGACCTCAAGCAAAGCTGAAGCGGGATCTCCCCTGAAATCTTGGCCGATCTTGTCAATCTCATCCAGGATAAAACAGGGGTTGGACACGCCGACCCGTTTGATTTCGTTAATGATGCGACCTGTCATGGCTCCGACATAGGTCCTCCGATGTCCACGGATTTCAGCCTCATCACGCAGACCCGCCATGGAGAGACGGACAAACTCCCGGCCAAGGGAGATAGCGACGGATTGGCCGATGGAAGTTTTTCCGGTACCGGGAGGACCCGAAAAGCAGAGAACAGGCCCATGGCTGACGTGTAGTTTTTTCTGTTTGTGGAGGAGCGCCTCTACCGTCTCTTTCAGTTCGTCAAGCCGAACCGGCTTCGACAGATAATGGGTCGCCCCTTTACGCAAGGCATCCACGGCATTGGACACCGTAGCATAACCGGTGACCATAATGACACTGGTCTTGGGAGATGCCTTGGACATCTTGTCAATCAGGGTAAGACCATCCATCTTATCCATTTTCAGGTCCGTGATCATCACATCAAAATGATCACTGTTTTCAACTTGCTGCAATGCATCCAAGCCGTTTACAGCGACCTGTACCGTATGACCAAGCCCCTTAAAAAAACGTTGCATATTCTTGCAGGCAATCTCTTCATCATCAACAATCAATATTCTTGACTGCTGTTTATTTTTCAGGGTCTTGGTTGCCAGAAATTCCAGTACGCGTTCCTTGACCGCCTCAAGCCCGTAATGATGCGAGGCCATGATGGATTCAGCCCGTTTGAGATCAAGATTATCCTGGGTCTCCTTAAACCAAGGCAGCGACAACAACAGCTCGACATAGTCGATACCTATGGAAAACTCGGCAGCAAATTGATCAATTTTCCCAAGACGATCCAGTTCACCTGTCACCTGACGAGCAACGTAAGGCGGCAAATCAATTCCAGCGCTCCTGGTTTTCAAATCGGCTATCTGTCCGGAACTGATAGTTCCTGCAGGTTCTAATGTTTGGGGCGCTGCTTCTTTTTTTGAGAAAAAACTCATTACTCTCCATCCATTTAAAATATTATTTGTACAACAGGGAAATGAAACTAAAACAAAAACAGCCCTACCGTATAAACGACTCTAGTCCTGATGATTAAATTTTCAACGACAATTATAAGGTTGAATAAGAATCTTAGCCGGGATGTTGAAATGTTGATGAAGGTTGCGTATCATTCGGAGGGAAAGTGGTTTGCGACGATTAAGCACGGAAC
The DNA here is from genome assembly GCA_013792135.1 of Desulfocapsa sp. GTDB lineage: Bacteria > Desulfobacterota > Desulfobulbia > Desulfobulbales > Desulfocapsaceae > UBA2270. The sequence goes on from VMSP01000003.1 coordinate 7,101, forward strand.
TTATGTTGCCGGAACTGCCGATATCCGCCTTTAAATCCATATTGCGCAGGCCTCGTTGAGCCATAACTTCTTTCAGGTACTCAATAGGGTCCGGCAGATGTTCATCTGCATACAACTCTCCGGCAGATTCAATTGAAGAGATCACTTTATCAAGAATTTCTTGATCTTGATTGTAAATGAATTATTCGCTCCTTTCCATTACGCTTGCCAGATTCATTCTATGCATAGTTTTTTCTCCTAAAATAAACAACTGCTAATCGAAAAATGACTGTGAATGCTTGATTTGTATCCTCACATTGAGCGATGCAAATCAATAACAATATTTTTTTCATATGAGACTTGTAAAGCATCTTCCTCTCAGTAAACAGATAAATCACGAATATATTCAGTTTTTGATTTGCAACCTGTATGCCGTTTCTCATCAGGTTAAATAAAAAAGATGTTGATCGCTTTCCATAGCTTTAGCTTCAGGTGAAGAATGAGGGGAATAAGAGGGAGAAGAATTTATTACAGGACCTAAACGCTTGCGAAAACAAGAAATTAATTACTCTTTTACCTGACAGCAGGCGTTGCAAATAGCAACACTTGCTGTTGCAATAATGTTGTGAATATGCAACACTCTGCTGAGAGGCACCCGAAAACCGGCGGATAATGCTCTTTGCAATATTGCAAAGAGAGGATGGTAGTATCAATCATGTTTTATTTTGCATTTGGCCTCAAACTTGCTACTGACAGTAGATGGTCTACAAAATTATTTCTTAACCATTCCATTACACATGAAGACTCTATCCGGGGACGCAAAAGAGGAGAGAACTCATTCACCCTTCTTAGTGTTCATTCTTCCGATTGTTCGAAAAGAGCGTGAGGTACTATGTTTTCTTTAAATCTACGCCAGAAGATGATTGGTTGCTTTTGCCTCCATTTGTTTTTTTACATTATTATTGTGATCACTTTCTTAAAAGATTTTGACATGTTTAACAAGGATGTCGCTTTATTAATCCATGCCGGGAATATCAGTAATATCTGCCTTGAAATACGACGTTATGAGAAAAACTACATCATCGCTCATAATAATGATGATTTTACCAAAGTCCTTGAATACATTAACGAGGCACAGCAATTTGCCCCCCAAGTCATGAATGATTTGAAGATCATGCCCCAGCCGACACATCTGCAGAACATTTCCAGTAAACTGGCAGAATATAAGACGAGTTTCCAAGACCTTAAAGAACAATGCATCTCCGGTCAGGAGCTTACCGTGTGTCCCTTGCGAGAAAAGGTACGTGGCCTGGGACAAGAATTGGTCAACATCACCGAAGACCTGATCCTGTTCGAACAGCACAAAATGAACACCTTCATCGCCAAGTTTAAAAGTCGACTGGCAAAAACGATTTCTTTTCTTATTTTTCTCTCAATTTTCACCATCACAACTCTCTACATCTCAATTATCAAGCCCTTAAAAAGGGTGGAAAAAGCTGCAATAGCCATTGCCAATGGGACCTTTTCACCGCTACCCGTTGATGAAAAAAAAGGTGAGGTGCGCAGTGTACTTAGGGCCTTTAATAAAATGGTCACAGATCTCGAAAAACAACAGGGACAGCTCTTTCAGGCGGCAAAGCTCTCTTCAATTGGCACTCTGGCCTCAGGAACAGCGCACCAGATAAATAATCCGCTCAATAATATTGCCACATCCTGCCAGCTGGCCCTTGCTGAGATAGACCCCGAGCAGAGTCCTTTTGTCGTCAAGATGCTGGAGACCATCAATCAGGAAACCGAACGTGCCGGGAAAATTGTTCGCGGTCTGCTGGAATTTTCCAGAGATCAGAACTTTTCCCTGCATCCGTATCCTCTTGCAGAAGTTGTAAACAGGGTAAAACAGCTTGTTACCGGTGAAGTCCCTGCCGGAGTCGATATGCAGATTAGTATCCCTGAGGATATAATCCTCTATATCGATGTCCATAAAATGACTGAAGCCTTATTGAATCTTACAATCAATGCACTTCAGGCCATCACTGAACCGCCGGGGATCGTCTCTATCGGAGCAGAAAAAGATGGCGACAATACAAATGCAGTCATTACCATTGCCGATACAGGCAGAGGCATTGAGGAAGAGAACCTGCAGAAGATATTTGACCCGTTTTTCACCACCAAAAATGCAGAAAATGGAACCGGTCTTGGATTGGCAGTTGCCTATGGGATTATAAATAAACAAAAAGGTTCCATCCAGGTAGAATCGGAAAAAGGAAAGGGAACTCGGTTCATTATCACGCTGCCGCTCCATCTCGAAGCTGAAGGAACAGGTTCTCCCGGTCAAACTCCACTATCCAGAAATGACAATGTCTGAAAAACCTACTATTGCAATTTTACTGGTTGACGACGAAGTAATAAACCTTGAGAACGTCGGTCATTTCCTGGAACAGCAAAGGTTTCAGGTCACAACTGCAACAAACGGCAGCGAAGCAATCAGCTTGCTGCAACAGTCCCATTTCGATCTGGTAATAACGGATTTAAAAATGGGTGACGTTGATGGCATTCAAGTTATGAATACTGCCAAGGAACTCCAGCCGGAGATTGAGGTTATTATTGTTACCGGCTATGCAACCATCAACTCGGCTGTAGATGTCATGGCCCAGGGAGCATTCTATTATCTCTCTAAACCGATTAAGCTCAAAGAACTTCATGCCCTGGTTCTCAGGGCCGTTGAAAAGACAATGCTGCTGCGGGAGATCACTCGTCTCAAACGACGCATCAAGACACAACAGGGAACGACTCAGTTTATTGGCCAGAACCCGGCAATACTGGAGCTTAAGGACTCTATTGTCCGTTTTGCCCAGCTTGACTGCAATATTTTGATCACCGGTGAAACCGGAACCGGTAAAGAGTTGGTGGCCAGGACTATTTATGAACTGAGCCCCAGGGCCAATAAACGCTTTCTCCCTATTAACTGTGGGGCAATGACGGAAGAGTTGATGGTCAACGAACTCTTCGGCCATGAAAAAGATGCCTACACCGATGCCGGTGGCTTACGTAACGGGCTTCTCGAATCAGCCAATGGCGGGGTTGTTTTATTTGACGAAATAGGTGAAATGCCGCTTACCATGCAGGTAAAGTTACTACGGGTGCTACAGGAGAGAAAAATTATCAGGGTCGGTGGCACCAAAGAGATACCAATAGATATCCGGGTGCTGGCTGCAACCAACCGGGATCTCAAGAAAGAAGTGCAAAAAAAATCATTTCGCCAGGATCTCTATTACCGGTTGAATGTCGTCAATCTTCATATTCCGCCGCTCCGGGATAGAAAGGACGATATCTCCCTTCTGGTCAACTATTTTCTGGCCAAACATCCCCCAAGTGGAGGAACCAAAACTGTCTCTCGAGAAGCACTACGGCGTCTACAGTGTTACGATTACCCGGGCAATGCACGAGAACTTGAAAATATCATTGAACGCTCCCTGGCACTTTGTGACACCTCAGAGATACAACCATACCATCTTCCATCGGACCTAAGCAGCAGCCCCAATTTTCACCTGCCAAAGATCGAGGCCGTCAACTCAAGCCAGAGCCTTGACGACAATGAACGCGAATATATTCTTTCGGTCCTTAAAAGCGTTGACGGTAATAAGACACAAGCTGCTAAGATCATCGGTATTGACAGGGTTTCCCTCTGGCGAAAGTTGAAAAGATATGAAAATATCGGAATTGACACAGGGTGATGTGGCATGATAAAAATGGCAGACTGTTTCTTCACAAGACTGGAAAAAACCATTATCTGGCATCTCCTACCGTCTCCGGATCTCCCCTCTTGTATTTCGTAATATCTGTGGAGAAAATGCAAATCCCTTTCACTCCTCCTATGACTTTTTTTTTCGGTTCCCCCGAAAACCACTTTCCTAACTGGATTGAGAAGTTGGATGGAGTGCGTCTGATTATCTAAAGCGAGGAAGAACAATGCAGATTCCATGTATGTTTAATCAGTGTACAATCCGGCAGCGACTGATACTGCTTAACTCCATTACCTTGGTGCTTATTGTTACCCTCGTCTCTATATATACCTACCAGCTTATTTCGCTGGAGAGCAAGCTGATAACCATGGAGCGGGTTGACGATCTTTTTAGCAATATCCTGGAAGCGCGTCGTTATGAAAAAAATATCATGCTTCAGTTGGATAAAAACAATGTAACAAAGGCCAGACAGTCGTTGCAGAAAACAACTACTTCAATTGAAGAGTTATCACCTAAGTTCAATGAGTTATCTGAGCAAAAACTATTTCTTCAGCTCAAGGAAAGTTTCACCAAATATAAGGTCATTTTTGACCATTGGTGTGCAGATGGAGAGTGTGTAACAGATCCTGCTCAACAGGATGACAGTTACCTTATCCGGCAGGAGGGGCAAACGCTGGCAGACAATGCGGCTGAACTGGTTCATCTCAAGAGAAAACATATCAGTGAGGGGTTCAAAGAGATTCTCTTCTGGCTGACCTTTATGCCAGCCGTGCTATTTATATGTGGAGTAATTCTGTTTTTCTCACAGATCAGAAGCATACTCACCCGCCTTTCCTCGTTAGATCAGGGGACTAAGAACCTGGCGGCGGGGGAGTTTAAAATCATTCCAACAACTGACACCTCACCAGATGAGATCTCAGGACTTATTGATGATTTTAATAAGATGGTCGGGGCATTGGAACAAAAGCAGGAGGAATTGATTCAGTCAAAAAAAATGGCCTCCATCGGCACTTTCTCCTCAGGCATTGCCCATGAAATCAATAATCCACTCAATAACATCTCCCTCTCTACAGATATCATTCTGGAGGAGTTCGACTCTATGGAGGATGAGGAAATCAAGGAGATTTTGGGTGATATCATGACCCAGACAGATCGGGCCAGTAAGATCGTCAAAAATTTGCTGGATTTTTCCCGGGTTCAGTCTTCAGAGATGCAACCGGTGTACATCGATTTTGTCCTGCATAAGACAACAGATCTTATCGCTAATGAACTGCGTATTCATAAAATTGCCTTGGAAAAAGACATTATTGACCTCCTGCCCCAAGTCAATGGAGATTTACAAAAACTCCAGCAGGTATTTCTCAACCTGATCATCAATGCGGAGCAGGCCATCGGCGATTACGGAACCATCACCATCCAGGCCTGCAAAACAGATACAGGATATGTTCGCGTCAACATCTGTGATACCGGCCCAGGCATTGCCCAGGAAAACATCGATCAGATTTTTGACCCTTTTTTTACCACGAAAGGGGTAGGCAAGGGAACAGGACTAGGTCTGTCCATTGTCTATGCCATTGTTAAAGAACATGGCGGATATATTGAAGTTACCAGCAAACTGGATGAAGGAACGACCTTTTCCGTATATCTGCCTGTGTACCATGATAATGAGAACAAGGAGCAGCAGCCCATATGATAACCATTGCCATTATCGATGATGAAGAAACTGCGAGAAAAATGGCAGGCCTTATCCTGAGCAAGGCTGGTTATACCGTAGAGACCTTTGCTGCAGGTGCTCCATTTCTGCAGAGAATGGAGCAAGATCCGTTTGATATTGTTTTTCTGGATTTGCAGCTACCTGACATGGGGGGACTGGAAATTCTGGATCATATCAAAGCGATCCACCAGGAGACAGAGACCGTAATTGTGACCGGATATGGTTCCATTGAAAATGCGGTAGAGGCGACCAAAAGGGGGGCATTTCATTATTTGACCAAACCCTGTCGCAGTCATGACCTCTGCCTGATGGCCGAACGAGCTGCTGAAAAAATCAAATTACATCAGGAGAACACACGCCTGAAATCACAGGTGGGCAATGGCACCCTGCTGCCCGGATTTATCGGCAACAGTAAGGCAATGCAACCGATATTTGAATTAATCGGCAAGGTTGCCCAAGTGAACTGCAATGTTCTTCTGGAAGCAGAAACCGGTACCGGCAAACAGCTGACTGCCCGGGCCATCCATGAACTTGGCCCGAGAAAGAACGCGCCCTTTGTTTATTTCAACTGTGGCGGTTTTAGTGAAGATCTGATCTGTAACGAGCTGTTCGGCCATGAAAAGGATGCCTTTACCGGTGCATCCGCATGCAAGATCGGTCTGCTGGAATCGGCTGCCGGCGGAACGGTGTTTCTCGATGAGATCGGAGAGATGCCCCTGTCCATGCAGGTAAAACTGCTTCACGTTCTTCAGGAGCGTCAAGTACTCAGGGTGGGTGGGATCAAACCCATTGATCTCAATATTCGTATTATTGCCGCGACCAATAAAGATTTCAAACAGCTTATCCAGAAGGGGACATTCCGGGAGGATTTGTATTATCGGCTGAATGTGGTGACAATCCGTTTACCCCGGCTTTGTGAACGAAGGGAGGATATTCCTCTGCTGATTTATCATTTTATCGCTAAGTCCAATAAGGCATTTTCCAAGGACATCCAGGGGATTTCCTCCCGTGCTCTGGATCTGCTTATGCATTATAATTTCCCGGGAAACGTGCGGGAACTCGAAAATATCATCCAGCACGCAGCAGCTCTAACTGAAGGGAAAAAACTCATTCCGGAAGATTTTCCTACTCACCTGCGAAAATTACACCTGCAGGATAATTACGAAGAGGATCTTTTACCGTTGGACAACATGGAAAAACGCTATATTTCAAAAGTTTTACAGAAAACAGGGAACAATATTAAGGCCGCAGGCAAGATACTGAAAATGTCCCGAACGACCCTGTGGCGAAGAATAAAAAAATATGGCCTTTCCGAACCAACCGACCGCAATGGATCTTAGGTTTCACATTGAAACCACTTTCTATCGGTCAGATTTATTTAGTCCTTATATTTAAGCTTATTACACCTTGAAAACCCGCTCATATTTCATTCTGAAACATGAGCACAGTTAGCTCATTCTGAAACAACTCCCCCTGAGGAATCTTTATTCTTCCTGAAAATAAATCTCTTTATAACTACCCTGAATATCGATATTTTTTGCTTTTTACTAGACTCTCGCCCGCAGAATCCAGATTCTGGCATCTCTATTGCTAATCAAAAAGAGTAATTCAAGACCGGGTGTGCAAAAGTTTTTTTGTCCGAGACAGTGAAGTAATGGGAGGAATATGGAAAGACAGAAAAGAAACCGGAGTACATAGTTTTTTTTGGCAAGGAAACGATTGAGAGGAAGAAGATTTTTTTAGGAAAATAGAGAGTATTTCATTCATCACAAGGAGGTTTAACGATATCATGTTTTATATGTATTTACCTATTGCAGGAAATAGTGTGAACATTCTCCTGATTCTGGGTTTGGGCGGTTTTGTCGGGCTGCTTTCAGGTATCTTCGGTGTAGGTGGTGGTTTTCTCATGACCCCCCTGCTCATGATGTTCGGCATTCCGCCGACCGTGGCTGCGGCCTCCGACTCAAACCAGATTGTCGGGGCTTCAACGTCGGGGACCCTGGCTCATATGCGGCATGGGAACGTGGATATAGCCATGGGTGTCATGCTGTTGATCGGCGGTATTGCCGGTGGTACCGTAGGCGTCCAGATCATTAAACTCCTGCGTGCCATTGGGGGTGCTGATTTTCTCATCGCCATCACCTACGTCATTATGCTTGGCGGGGTGGGTGGCTATATGTTCTGGGAGAGCCTGCAGAGCATGAAAAAAAGTAAGACCACGACTGCAGAAGCAAAAATGTCTGCGGGTGAGCAAAAACCTACCAAGAAGTCATTGCTGCAAATGCTGCCCCTTCAATACAAGTTCGAGAAGTCAGGTTGTCATATTTCCATGCTGCTGCCCCTCGGTTTTGGTATTCTGGTGGGTATCCTGGCCGCTATCATGGGTGTTGGCGGTGGTTTTATCATGGTACCGGTCATGGTCTACCTCCTGCGGATGCCCATGCATGTCGTTGTCGGAACCAGCCTGTTCCAGATCCTTTTTACCTGCATCAACGTCACCGTCATGCAGGCTTACAGTAACAAAACTGTTGATTTTGTCCTTGCAGTCCTCCTGTTACTGGGCTCAACCATTGGTGCCCAGGTAGGAACCAGTATTGGTAAAAAGCTTAAGGCCGATCAGCTCAAAATTATGTTGGCAAGCCTAGTTCTGCTGGTCTGTGCAAAGATGATGGCCGGTTTGCTGATGACCCCAACAATTATGGTGGCCCTCAAGGGTGGTCATTAAGATGTATACGGAGAAAAATATAATGAAACGAGTTGTGTATGGATTGCTGACAGTTGTTCTGGTGAGTCTGGCCTGGTTCAATTCGTCCATGGCAGCGGAAGGACCGTTGTTGCTCGAGCTTGCCAAAACTAATATTAAGATATCCACATTTTACAATGGCACAACCCTCGATGTTGCCGGCAGTTTACCTGCTGATGAGGATGTAGTTGTGCAGCTCAGTGGACCTAAAAAAGATGTCCATTTGAAGGAAAAAGGAAAGGTAGCTGGTTTTTTATGGATGAACAAAACCGATGTCTCCCTGGAAAATACCCCGGCCGTCTACATGGTGTATACCCCGACCGGCTCAACGGCAGATAAATTTCTCAACCCTGATCTGGGGGTGGGCTACCAGGCGCTGGTCAAGGATATAACCAGCAATCCGGAATCTGCCGATAAGACTTTTATCTTTGGTGAGTATGTTAAGTTGATGGAAAAATCAGGAGTCTATGCTATCAATGAGGGCACTGTCAAATATGGCGAGCCCAACGATGGGATGAAGAGCTTTATTATTACCTTAACCATTCCTTCAAAGATGAGTGCGGGCACCTACAAGGTTGCAGCCCTTGCCATGAAAGATGGCGTGGTGACCAGCCGGGTAACTGAGGACCTTACTCTGGAATTATCCGGGCTGCCTGCAGCTATCTCCTCGATGGCCTATGGCAGGCCGCTACTCTTCGGTTTTATGGCCGTATTTATCGCGGTTGGTGCTGGATTACTTGTCGGAGTTCTTTTCCGGGGTGGCGGAGGGGCCCATTAAGCATATTGCTTAAAATTAGAACATGAGAAAATCATGAAAAACTTTCTGCAACGGGTCGGTCAGTTCTTTCAGACAAAAGAGCAGACAATTGTCCCGTTTAAGCTCATCTTTGCCGACTTTAAGAAGATTCTGAATCTCAATAATCAGATTCTGGATCTTATCGCCGATGCAAATGACAAGTTGAGCGGGGACTATATCTTTGATGAGCAGTATATCCATAGCACCTGCCATCAATTGACCGACTTGGTGCGGGAACTCATTGTTCTTATCAACCACCTGACACAGCAGAAATATTCAGATCTGTACAGCAGTTTTCACCATATTGATGAGAAGATTGAAACCATTCTGCAGGGAGTTGTCCTCTGCCCGGTGAAGGACTTTATCCTGCCATATTCATCTATTACCCGGGACCTTATCGACGCTGTAGGCGGGAAAAATGCCAATCTTGCCGAGATAGGTTCCGTGCTTGGCTTTCACATACCGGATGGTTTTGCCATAACCACAGCGGCATTCTCGGCCTTTTGGTTGGAGAACAACCTCGAGGAAAAGGTTGCTGCGATTATCGAGCAATGGCAACAAAAGGCTATATCCGACGAAGAGATGGCCTGGGAAATTCAACGGATGATCTTTGACTCAACAGTACCAGCAAAACTCAAGAGGGATATGCTTGATGCCGCCGGCAGTCTTAGCAAAGGAAAACTGGAAGCAACTCCCCATTTTGCTGTCCGCTCAAGTGCTCAAGGCGAGGATGGTATCTCCTCCTTTGCCGGGCAGTATCGCAGCTGTTTGAATATTCCCCTCAAAAATCTGCCACAGGCATATAAGGAGGTCGTTGCCAGTCTCTATAGCCCCGAAGCCATGGAATACCGGCGACGTAAAGATTTCCGGGCCAATGAAATCAAAATGTCTGTGGCCTGTCAGTTGATGATATCGGCAAAGACAAGTGGCGTGATGTACAGTTATGACCCGGTGCTGCCGGAAGAGGAGACGCTGGTCATCAGCTCTGCCTGGGGACTGGGTGAACCCATTGTCTCTGGAAAAATTTCCACAGACCTCTTTGTTCTCGACCGGCAACCACCCCATGCGGTCAAAGAAGTACAGGTCGTCCGTAAAGAACAAAGCATGAGTTTACATGGATCTGGTGGTATCGTCATGGAGTCGGTACGGGAAGAACAACGAACACAACCCAGCCTGAAGAATCAGCAGTTGAAAGAGCTCGCCCAAGTAGGGCTGCAGCTGGAAAAATACTTTAAAAAACCGCAAGATGTAGAGTTTTCCATTGACCAGCAAGACAGGATTATTATCTTGCAGTCCCGACAGCTGAGCCTGCAGCAGGAACAGATGCCTCGGGCTTCTGATTTGACCGATATTAGTGGCAAATATCCCATTCTCATGCAGGGTAAAGGCATTGCGGCCATGAAAGGAATTGCTTCCGGACCAGTCTGGGTTCTAGAGCATGATAGTACCCTCCAGGACTTTCCCATGGGTGCTATTCTGGTGGCCCGTTATGCGTCACCACAACTGGCACGGGTGATCCATAAAGCCAGCGGCTTTATAACTGATATCGGCTCAACCACCGGTCATTTAGCCACCGTGGCCAGGGAATTCCGGGTGCCGGCCCTGTTCAACACAGAAAACGCCATCACTCTGCTTAAACATGGACAGGAAATTACCCTGGATACGGAGAGCCTGACCGTATATGAAGGGATCGTGCACGAACTTCATTATTACAGCTTTCATGAAGAACCTATCGAAGAGATGTATGAGTACCGGCTGCTGCGGCGGTTACTCAAAAAGATAGAACCTCTTAATCTCTTTGATCCACGTGATGAGAATTTCACACCCAAAGGCTGTCAGACCTATCATGACCTGACTCGATTTGTCCATGAAAAGGCAGTGGAGACGATCATTGATCTTAACTTTTACCATACCCATCAGCGGGATACTCAGGCCGGACAGCTGCTGTGGAGTTACCCTCTTGATTTGATTCTGATTGATGTCGGAGGCGGTATAGAGGGAGAACATGATAAAGGAATACGACCCGAACAGATACGTTCCATTCCCATGCAGACCTTGCTGCACGGCATGTCTCATCCCGGTATCTGGGATATGTCGCCCATGAAGGTTGATTTTGGTAGTTTTATGTCAAGTCTAACCAAGACCCCACCAACTGGTAATTCAAGACCGGAAGATGTGGGTCGCAACCTCGCGGTAATCTCGGCTGAGTATACTAATATTAATTTTCGCCTGGGCTATCACTTTACAGTCATTGATGCCTACCTCTCTGATAATATACTAGATAACCACATCTACTTCAGGTTTTCCGGTGGAGTGACTGATACAGTTCGGCGTTCACGCAGAACCAGCCTGCTCAATAAAATTTTATCCCATTACGATTTTCTATGTGAACAGCACGGCGATATTATCGTTGCTCGCTTAAAAAGAATGAACAAGGAGAGTATGCTCAAACGCTTATTTCTGCTGGGAATGCTGATCGGCTTTACTCGACAGCTGGATGTCAAGATGGTCAGCGATGCAACGATATCGGTTTATTTTGAACAGATTAAAACCATAATGGAGGAGAGTTATGGCAAGTGAACAGACCAGTATTCTGATACTGGATGATGAACCTATTGTTAGTAAACGACTAAAGCCATCTCTTGAGAAAAAAGGCTACGAAGTAGAGACCTTCACCAGCAGTGCCGATGCGCTGAAACGGGTAACAGAACGGAAATTTAATATCGTTATTACGGATTTAAAAATGGACGGCGTAGATGGTATGCAGTTCCTGACCGAGGTTAAGGAAAAATATCCGGATACGGAGGTCATCGTCATTACCGGTTTTGCGACTATGGCAACAGCAAAAGAATCGTTCAATAGGGGGGGGTTTGATTTTTTAGCCAAGCCCTTCAAGCTGGGAGAAATTGCCGAGGTCATCAGCAGGGCAGAGGAAAAGATAAAGAATAAGTAAATGTTCGGCAGCACTCCATCTGCAACTCTTGAAGCACCCGAAGAGTTAAAAAAATAACTGAGAGTTTCATTCCCTGGATCCAGGATAATAGTTACTTGTTTCGTAAGGTGAGCACCATGTTGAAAACGCTACTACATGTCAATGAAGATCTGGCCTCAAGCATTGCTCTTCGCTATACGGCCTACCTTGATCAGTTTGTACCCCTCTCTCTTTTTATCTCTCATGTCGAGAAACCGGCAGAACAAGAGCAGGGTGACACCGGCTGGGTTCACCATACTTGGGAGGATAGTGTTGTCTCCAACGGCAAACGGCTTATTGAGCGCATGCTGCGTACAGAAAACATTGATTGTCCATTGGCAGGACGGCCAACGGTCTTTGTGGGAGAGAGGGATAAGGAAATTGCCTATGAGTTACGTAACGGTTTATATAATCTTTTTATCGAAGGATACTTGAATACCCCTGATCCTGATCAATTTTATGAATTCATCAGTTCACCGCTCTATATCAATACGCCCTGTCCAGTTCTGGTGGTCAAAAATCTCTCCATCAATAAAAAATGTGCCTTATTCTGTGCAGACGGCGTTGATCCCAAGGTACTGGTTGAAAAAAGCATGGCAATCCTCGGAGATTCAACCTTAAGCTTTGACATTGTTTATTTTAAATTTAATGAAAACAAAAAGTTAATCACACTTGACAAGGAGGATGGCGGCAGTTGTCTGCGGGAAGTCGAATCCCTGTTGGCCCAGCACGATAAATCAGTTGAGAAGGTTATTGTTCTGTCAGGAACACCGGAGAGGGTTGGAGATTACCTTAAAGACTATGCGCTTGTGGTTTCGACCTTACCCACAAGAAAGAGCATGACAATGTACGTACTGGCAAACTCTCTGGCATCGGTTCTCATGGTTCATTGAACCATAAATGCAATCATATATTTTGCGAGAAAAGAGAGAGATAATCATGAGGATACTGGTTACACGATATACAAAAGACTACAGTAGTAACCTCTTGCAAAATGTTTAACTGAAGAAGAAAGATTAGGGAGATAGTCAGGCCCCCAGATCAGCGAAGATACCAAGGATGCATCTATTTATGCGTCCAACTTACAGAGAAACTGGCGGTCGGTCATCAGATCCTGACCGTTGAGAAAACGATCAATGGATTCGGCAGCAACCTTGCCCTGGAAAACAGCTTTAGCAGCTGTCTGCGGACCAAGAACATTATCACCACCGGCAAAGACCCAGTCAACGGATGTCTGCAGGGTTAGAGGATCGGTTTCATAGGTGCCCCACTTGGTCACCTTAAACTCAACTCCCTGATCAGCAGCATGATCAACATTCTGGCTGATAGCAGGAATAAGTGAATCTGCCTTGATAACAAAATTAGACATCTCTTGAACTACAGGTCTTCTTCTTCCTGAGGAATCAGGCTCCCCAAGTTCCATACGTACGCACTCAACACCAACAAGCTTTCCGTTTTCGGAGAGAATTTTTACCGGTGTGGCCAGCATCTCAATTCGAACCCCTTCTTCTTCAAGATGATGCACTTCCGCCTGTGAGGCTGGCATCTCAGCCTTGGATCGGCGATAGAGGATAAAGACATCAGAAGAACCAAGCCGCAGGGCCGTACGGGCCACATCAATGGCCACATTCCCTCCACCGACCACTACCACCTTTTTACCAAGATCTATTGTTTCCCCAAGATTGATTCGACGCAGATAATCAACACCGTGCATTACCCCTTCGGTGTTCTCTTCATTATCAAGACCCAATTTCCGACTGGCATGAGCACCAGCCCCGAGGAAAACAGCATCAAAGCCCTCATTTTTGAGGTCAGCCAAACTCTTATCCTTGCCGATAGTCACCCCTTTAACAGTAGTCACACCACAACTCTTCAAAGCCGCAAACTCAGCCTGAATTATATCACGAGGCAAGCGAAAGGGAGGAATGCCAACGGTTAACATTCCACCAAATTCTGAGAGGCTTTCAAAAACCGTGCAAGAAATTCCCTTATGAGACAGATAATAGGCGACAGACATTCCGGCAGGACCGGAGCCAACAATGGCGACTTTCTTACCAATTGGCAAGGCACAGGCAGTAAAAATATTCTTGTTATTGGCAACCATCCAGTCAACAATAAAACGTTCAAGCATGCCGATAGCCACAGCTTGACCTTTTCCCTTACCGCGAATGCAGGAACCTTCACACTGAAACTCATGGGGACAAATACGGGAACAGACCGCAGGCATGGATGAGGTCTCTCTGATCTTCCAATATGCCTGTTCAAATTCACCATCACGTAAAAGAGCTATAAAGCCAGGAATATCATTATGAATGGGACAGCCATCACGGCAGGCTGGTTTTTTACACTGCAGGCAACGATTGGCTTCAAGGATTGCAGTTTTGGTAGAGTATCCTGCCACTATTTCATTAAAATTAGTAACACGCTCAGCAACAGGCAACTCAACAGCCATCTGTCGGGCAATTGCCATACGCTCTTGTGGTTTCATATTTCCTCTTGGCATTGTCGATTCAGGTTTAGTAATCGATTGAAGGAAGCACATCTCGTGTGCAAGATAAAAAAAAGGCCGGCCCCTTAACAGGGGCCGGCCTTTTTTTATCATTCTTCTTTCGAAGAATCAAGTCATTTTAGAAACTTTCATGCGCGCAAGGGCTCGCTGCAATGCAGCCTCAGCTCGGGTTCTATTTATTAAATCATCGTGTTGTGTAGCCTTGGCAAGACGCTGTTCGGCACGTTCCTTAGCCCTCATTGCCCTATCAACGTCAATCTGTTTTCCATGCTCGGCACTTTCCACCAAAAAAGTGATCTTGTTATTGGAAACCTCACAGAAACCGCCGCTGATCATAAGATTCTCACGTTTCTTTCCCTGCTCGTAGGTCAACAATCCTATCCTGATTGTGGAAAGAAAAGGAGCATGATTGGCAAGAACACCAAAATCACCACCATACCCTGGTGCATTGACAATATCGACATCTTCACTGACGATAGCACCTTTAGGAGTAACTACTTCAAGTCGTATTTGTTGAGCCATTCGATTGACCTCTTAAGCCGTTGTCCGAGAACAACTGTAACGTTTTACTGCCGTAACCGATAGAAGGAACAATAATGAAAAGGCCAAAAAATCAGTGGTAAGTTCGTTATTGTTCCTTATCAGGAAGGATTATGCCTTCACTTTGGCTGCTTCCTTGGCAAGGGCCTCTTCAATGGTACCAACCATATAGAAGGCGTTTTCACCCATATCATCATATTTACCTTCCAGGATTTCCTTGAATCCCTGAACCGTATCAGCAACCTTCACAAACTTCCCATCCATGCCGGTAAAAACCTCGGCAACGGTGAAGGGCTGTGACAGAAATCGTTGAATTTTACGGGCCCGGCCAACAAGAACCTGATCTTCCTCAGAAAGCTCATCCATACCAAGGATCGCAATGATATCCTGAAGATCCTTATACTTCTGCAGGGTAATCTGAACACCTCGAGCTACATCATAATGTTCCTGACCAACAACATTGGGATCAAGAATACGGGATGTTGAATCCAGAGGATCAACTGCAGGATAGATGCCCAGCTCGGCAATCTGCCGTGATAGAACAACGGTACCGTCAAGATGGGCAAATGTGGTTGCTGGTGCAGGATCGGTCAAGTCATCAGCAGGTACATAAACACACTGTACAGCGGTAATGGATCCCTTGGTTGTGGAAGTAATACGTTCCTGCAGGGCACCAAGGTCAGTTGCAAGTGTTGGCTGATACCCAACAGCTGATGGAATACGTCCAAGAAGAGCGGATACCTCAGAACCAGCCTGGGTAAAACGGAAGATATTATCAACGAAGAAGAGCACGTCCTGTCCCTCTTCATCACGGAAATACTCAGCAGCGGTCAAACCGGTCAGGGCAACACGAGAACGGGCTCCTGGAGGCTCGGTCATCTGGCCATAGACCAGCGCAGCTTTTGGAAGAACGCCTGAGGCCTTCATCTCCTGGTACAGATCGTTTCCTTCACGGGTACGCTCACCCACACCGCAGAATACGGAAATACCACCATGATGCTGGGCAATATTATTAACCATTTCCATCATGATAACGGTCTTGCCGCAACCGGCACCACCGAACAGACCCATTTTTCCACCCATCGGGAAGGGAACGAGCAGATCAATAACTTTAATACCGGTTGCGAGAACACGAACCTCGGTGTCCTGCTCAGTAAAGAGTGGGGCCTCGCGGTGAATGGACATTTTCTTATCTGAACTAATGGGACCAAGTCCATCAACAGGACGTCCAACAACGTTCATTATTCGACCAAGTGCAGGAGGCCCAACCGGAATGGTGATCGGCAGACCGCTATCACGTGCTTCCATGCCGCGCACCAGACCATCGGTGGCATCCATGGCAATACAGCGACAGGCATTATCACCAAGATGCTGGGCAACCTCGATAACCAGATTGTCTGCAACATCAGAAATGCCAGGGTTGTTGACAAAGAGCGCATTCATGATACTTGGAAGCTTGCCAGGTTGAAATTCAACGTCTACTACCGGACCAATTACTTTAATTATTTTTCCTACGTTTTGTTCACTCATCGGGATTCACCCCTCCTCTAAGTCTTAAATTGGTAATGGTCTATTATCCCTTAAGGGCTTCAGCGCCACCAACGATATCCATCAACTCACCGGTAACTGCAGCCTGACGAGCCTTATTATAAATCAGAGTCAGGTTATTGACTATATCACGACAGGCGGATGTGGCATTATCCATGGCCGTCATCCTTGCGGCATGCTCACTGGCACCAACCTCAAGCATGGCGTGATACAGAATAACATTGAGATATAATGGCTGCATGACATCCATGATTTCTTCAGTAGAAGGCTCATAAATATAATCACCACTAATCGCTTTTTTAGCACCGCCCTGTTCATTCGCTACCGGCTGCACAGGTAACATATCCTGAACAGCTGGTCTCTGAATCGCCACTGACTTGAAATGACCATACAGAACTTCAACCTTATCGGCTGCACCCTTTACAAAATTATCTGCAACATCCTGGGCAATTTCACGTGCATGAAACATCTGAAAAGAAGCCATGATATTGGTATATGACTTCCTGACCTTACCGGTCTTTTTAAAATATTGATGACCTTTTTTGCCTACACAGACGATGCTGACTTTTTTACCTTCCGCTTCATAGGCCTTCATCTTTTTTTCTGCAAGTTTGTTGATATTTGCATTAAAAGATCCACACAGCCCGCGATCAGAAGTGACTATCACTATTTCCACAGTGGCAACATTTCTGACCTCCATCAAGGGAAAGGAACCTGTATTGGCACCTCCAGAAAGATTGGACATCGCCTCTTCAAACTTGGAAGAATAAGGCCGGAAGGCCTCCATCTTCGACTGAGCGCCACGAAGCCTTGCAGACGCAACCATATTCATGGCCTTGGTAATCTGCGCCGTCTTCTTAACACCAGCAATCTTATTTTTAACCTCTTTTAAACTTGCCATGGCAGGACTCTATCCTCTCTTAGTTGATACCTTTTGTTGCTTTGAAGGTTTCACCGAAACTGATCAGAGCTTTATTAAGCTTGGCTTTGATCTCATCAGTAAAGACTTCCTGCGCTTTCAGATCAGCAAATATTGAAGGATCATTGGACTCGATATAGTTATACAGCTCGTTCTCGTAGTCCCTGAGGGTATTAACCGGCAGCTTATCAAGGTATCCATTGGCACCAGCATAAAGAATCGTTACCTGCTTTTGCATGGACAGCGGCTGATACTGAGGTTGTTTCAAGATCTCTACCAGTCGCTCACCACGGGTCAACTGGGCCTGAGTGGCAGCATCAAGGTCAGAACCGAAGGCTGCAAAAGCAGCAAGCTCCCGATACTGGGCAAGATCAAGACGCAGAGTACCTGCAACCTGTTTCATGGCCTTTACCTGAGCAGAACCACCAACGCGGGAGACGGAAAGTCCAACATTGATTGCCGGCCGAACACCGGCAAAAAAGAGATCCGGCTGCAGATAAACCTGGCCATCAGTAATGGAAATAACGTTGGTCGGAATAAAGGCAGAAACATCACCGGCCTGGGTCTCAATGATGGGCAGAGCGGTCAATGAACCGGCGCCAAGCTCATCGCTCAGCTTTGATGAACGCTCAAGCAGACGGGAATGGTTAAAGAAAATATCACCAGGATATGCTTCACGGCCTGGTGGACGTCTGAGCAAGAGGGAAAGCTCACGATAGGCAACGGCCTGTTTTGAGAGATCATCATAGATAATCAGGGCATGCTCGCCTTTGTCCCGATAATACTCACCCATTGAGGTACCGGCAAAAGGAGCAACATACTGCATTGGCGCAGGATCAGAAGCACAGGCTGCAACAACCGTGGTATAGGACATGGCACCATGTTTTCTCAGGGCCTCAACAACGAGGGCTACCGTTGATTTTTTCTGACCGACAGCAACATAGATACAATGAACACCAGTCTCTTTCTGGGCAATGATAGCATCAACGCAGAGGGCAGTTTTGCCAATCTGACGATCACCAATGATCAACTCACGTTGGCCCTTGCCAACCGGGGTCA
The DNA here is from genome assembly GCA_013792135.1 of Desulfocapsa sp. Lineage (GTDB taxonomy): Bacteria > Desulfobacterota > Desulfobulbia > Desulfobulbales > Desulfocapsaceae > UBA2270. Next base: position 25,622 of record VMSP01000003.1, read on the forward strand.
TGGCATCGACAGCCTTGGCACCGGTGTAACAAGGTTGATGCACACCTTTCCGGGCAATAACGCCTGGAGCAATAACCTCAATTTTAGAGGTCTCAGTGGTATTAATTGGACCCTGTCCATCAATAGGAAAGCCAATACCATCAACAACACGTCCTTCCATGGCCGGTCCAACAGGAACCTCGGCAATCTTGCCGGTACGCTTGACAAGATCTCCTTCCTTGATTCCCCTGACGCTTCCAAGAACAGCGCAACCAACATTGTCTTCCTCAAGATTCAGGGCAAGACCCATGATGCCGCCTGGAAACTCAAGAAGCTCCATGGCCATACAGTTCTGAACGCCGTAAACACGGGCAATACCGTCACCAACGGAGATAACGGTTCCGGTCTCATTCAGATCTATACTGGTTTCAAACCCGCTAATCTGATCTTTAATAATCTGACTGATTTCTTCTGCTCTGATTTGCATTTCTAGTCTCTCCCCTTTATGGAATCTTTTAAACTTGCAAGTTGTGTCCTGATACTGCCATCCAGCTCCAAATCCCCGACCTTGGCAATGATACCACCTATAATAGAAGGATCAACACTGGTAGTCAGTTCCACCTTCTTGCCAGTAAGCTTTTCTAATGCTGCTCTAACCTTGTCCTGCAATGCATCACTTAATTCAATAGCAGATACCACGCTGCCATGACTGACGTTCTTTTCATTGTCAACCATGGCCTGATACTCTTCCGCCACCTCAGGCAGAATATCAGCTCGTTTTTTCTCCACCAGCAGGTTAAGAAAATTGGCCATGATCGTTTCAACACCCATGGACGCAATCATGCCAACCATTACCTTCTGACGGGTGTCCAGAGGATAGAGTGGGTTGGTAAGCGCATCAGCCACTTGCGGAAGTGAGACATATAACCCTGCGACTCCCTGAAGCGTCTCGTTATATTCTTCAAACTTTCCTTCTTCCTTGCCGACAGCAAAAAGTGCCTTGGCATATCTTCGTGCTAAGATTGTCTGTTTCACTGGATGGCCCCTACCTTATCTAAGTAATCTTCCACAATCTTGACCTGATCATCCGCGGTCAGATTCTTAATGATTAACGCCTCAGCCATAACCGCCGCCTTGTCTGCGATTTCATTCTTCAGCATACGTCTGGCCGCAGTGACCTCATTGGCAACCGCCATCTGAGCCTGACGTTTGATGTCTTCAGCCATCTTTTCAGCGCGCTCAATAATCTTGACCTTTTCAATTTCGGCCTGGGCTATCGCCTTCTCAACGATCAGGCCGACATCTTTTTCAACAGAGGCAAGCTTGGCGGAAAATTCTTTATAAGAACGTTCCGCTTCTACCTTTTTAGCTTCAACAGATTCGAGATCTTCCTTCACCTGCTTACGCCGCCCTGAAAGTGCAGCACCGATAGGCTTGGCACCAAATTTTATCAGGATAATCATCAAGGCAACAAAGTTCATCACCCTGAGACCCAGGTCTTTCAACTTTTCAGGTGAAAGGCTATTACGAACCGCACCATGTGCTCCAGCCGCAGCGTGCTCACCCACAACGGCTTCTCCATGACCAGCAGCAGTTCCTGTATCTCCGCCATGCTCAACAACAGCGGCGGCATGATCTGCAACCGGCGCAGCTTCTACGCCTGGTGTGCCATGAACGGCATCAGCTGCCCAGACACTGCCCACAGCCAAGGTGAGCCAAAGCGCTGCTGTTACCAGGGCGCTCTTTTTGGCTATTTGCTTCACCCTTCTCATCTCAGAAACTCCTTCCCAGAATTTTACTCGCCATGGCAGTTGCAAAACCATCCAGATTAGCTTGTAGCTCTTTTCCAGCATTCACAATCTGCACCTTCACATCCGCCAACTGCTGATCTTTTTCTGCATCAGCCACAGCCTTGATCGCCGCAATCTTTTCATCACCTGCTGCCTGGGCACTTGCCCTGGCTGAATCCAAGGCACCCTTGGCCTGCCCTGATGCCAGAATCATTTTTTTGTCTACTTCATCCTGTCTGCGACGAGCATTGTCCTGAAGCTTGGCCACATCATCATGCATTTCCTGCAACTTAGTAGCACGATCACGTAATATCTTACGCACAGGTTTATAAATAACTACATTCAGCAGAAACATCAAAACAAACATGTTTACCATCTGAATCACGAGGGTGATATCCATTGTAATCATTTTTATACGCTCCTATTCAGCTAAGATACCTGAAAACTTCTTTTCAAAATGAATGGTCATTCACAATACGAAGGTCGGTTCTACATCATAAAACAGGGCATGTCAACTTTTTTTGCATTGCATATGTAATACTAATTTTCTGTACAATAACAAGGAATTTGTTCCTTTCCCTTCCTCTTCTTCAAAAAATAAATTTTCAAATAAAAACTTATTCTCCCACAATCTTCTGCACACATGCCGGAACCGCAGCTATGGCCGAGGTTAATTTATCGATCATGGGTCCACCCGCCTGCGCCATGTCTGGCCTCCCTCCACCCTTACCGCCTACTATGACAGCAATTTCACCGATCAATACCCCGGCAGATATTTTTTCCGTAAGGTCTTTGGAGACAATGGCCAAAAGCGCTACCTTTTCCTTGATGACACCCCCAAGTACCACCACTCCGGAACCCATATGGTCCCGCACCCGATCACCTACTTCCCTCAAAGTCTGCGGACTATCAAGGGGTATCTTCGCTGCTAGTACCTTAATCCCATTCACCTCCACCGCCGTCTGAAACAGATCTTCAAGATCTGTGGTCGCAAGCCTGGTGGCAAGTTCAGCCACCTGCTTTTCCAACTGTTTCTGGGCTATAATCAAGGATTTGAATTTATCATAAACCCCCTCAGGCCTGACATTTAAGGCCTGACACAACTCCTGCTCACGCTGCCCCATTCCCTGGACATAGGCAAAAGCGGCCCGTCCGGTCAAGGCTTCAATGCGTCTGACTCCCGAGGCGATACCGCTTTCCGAGACAATCTTAAACAAACCGATGGTCCCAGTCGCCGCCACATGGGTTCCGCCACAAAGCTCCCTGCTGAAATCTCCAGCCGAGACTACCCGTACCCGATCACCATACTTTTCACCAAAAAGGGCCATCGCCCCCTGCTGGACGGCCTCATCTCTGGCCAGAAGCCGAGTATCAAGCGCGATATTAGCCCGAATTTTTTCATTCACCCGCTGCTCAATTCGGCTGATCTCTTCATGGCTGAGTGGTGTGAAATGGGTAAAGTCAAAACGTAATCTCTCCGGGGTAACCAGTGAGCCAGACTGCTTGACATGATCGCCCAGGATCTCGCGCATAGCGGCCTGCAGCAGGTGGGTAGCCGTATGATTGGCAGCAGTATCCCCGCGCTGCTCGCGGTCCACTGCCAGCTCCACTTCCTGCCCGATACGAAGCACCCCTTCTTCCACCCGCAGATGATGAAGGATGATACCTTCGGCCGCTGTGTCAGTGCCAAGGACCAGGGCGTGACCACCCACCCATTGCACAGTCCCCACATCACCTGCCTGCCCGCCGGATTCCGCATAAAAAGGTGTTGTCAAGACAAACAGCCGGCCTTCGGTGCCGGAGAGGATCTCAGGAACCTCCAGACCATCCGGGCTGAGCAGGGCCTTGACCCGAACCTTGAAGCTCAGCTGTTCATAGCCGATAAATTCCGCACGGGCATCGGCTTCAACCAGATCCTTCACCCCCTGCTCCCGTAGCTTGACGTTATCCCCTTTCCACGAGGCACGAGATTTGACGCGTTGCTCTGCCATGGCCTCATGAAATCCTGCCTCATCAAAACCAATCTTTTTTTCCAACGAGATATCACGGACGATGTCCATGGGAAAACCGTAGGTGTCATACAACTTGAAGATAAAATCACCGGCAATCACGGGATCACTGTCCTGACAAATCCGCTCAATCTCCTCATCGAGGAGGACAAGGCCATTCTCCAAGGTCTCGCGGAAACGTTCTTCTTCGTTCACTACCACTTTTTTCAATAATTCAACAGCATCAAGCAGGTGTGGATAGGCATGGGCCATAGCCATAATCACAGTAGCCGTCACCTCATCCAGAAAGGGTTTATCAAGCCCGAGGTTACGACCAAAACGAACCGCCCGGCGCATAATCCGGCGCAGAACATAGCCCCTCCCCTCATTGGATGGAAGCACCCCATCTGCCACCAGAAAAGTGGTGGCCCGGGAATGATCAGCGATGACCCGCATGGCCGTGGTATCGGCACGATCATGCCCATAGAAACGACCAGAGAGCTCTTCCAGCCTTTTTATAATCGGAGCAAAGAGATCTGAATCATAGTTATTAACTTTTCCCTGAAGCACCGCAGCAACCCGCTCCAGTCCCATCCCTGTATCAATACTGGGCTTGGGCAAGCGAGTCATGACACCATCTGCCGTACGATTAAACTGCATGAAGACCAGATTCCATAACTCAAGAAAACGATCACAATCACAGCCAAGTGCACAATCCGGCCGACCGCAGCCAGCCGCAGCCCCCTGATCAATATGGATCTCTGAACAGGGGCCGCACGGGCCGGTATCGCCCATGGCCCAGAAGTTATCTTTCTCCCCCAAGCGGACAATGCGACCCGGGAGCAACCCCTCAACCTTTTCCCACAGGGCGAAGGCCTCGTCATCATCTTCATAGACCGAAACCCAGAGCTGTTCTGCAGGCACACCAAGCTCATGAATAAGAAAGTCCCAGGCATAACGGATGGCATCTTCCTTGAAATAATCCCCAAAGGAAAAATTCCCCAGCATCTCAAAAAAAGTATGATGCCTCGCCGTGTAGCCGACATTCTCGAGATCGTTGTGTTTACCGCCGGCCCGCACACAGCGCTGGCTGGTAGTGGCCCGCACAAAATCGCGCCGGTCTTCACCCATGAAGACAGTCTTGAATTGGACCATGCCGGCATTGGTAAAGAGCAGAGTCGGGTCATCCTTGGGCACCAGGGAAGAGCTCTCAACCACGGTATGACCATGCCTGGCAAAATAATCTAGAAATTTCTGACGAATTGTATTCCCGTTCATAATATAAAAGAGCGTAAAATATTAAGGTAAAAGGCAGAAGAGGTAACTATTCAGAATAATAACTTATTCGTTAACACATTCTCCTATTGAGGCGCAAAATTTTATACGACATGGGGCAACATGGCCTTGAATTCCGGGGTTCCGGCACGGCCCAAAAGCTCATAGATAATCATCTCGGCGGGACCGACAATGGCTCCTGCCGCTGTCAAACGTACCAAGCCCAGTTCATAATTGGCCTTGGTACGTGAAGATACAGCATCCGCCACCACCCATGGAGTCAACCCTCGTTCAAGTACGCCCATGGCCGTCTGGTAAATACAGATATGGGTTTCCACCCCTGCCATAATCAAGGTAGTAACAATATTTGGCAACCTGTCAATCAAGGCCCGTGTCTCCATATTGTCCAAGGCGTTAAACTCGGTCTTATCTGGGCGGGGAATACCCCCCATCATCTCTTCCAACTGAGGGACATACGGCCCCAATCCTTTTTTATACTGGGTATTGGCCAGGATGGGCAGCTTCAAAATCCGGGCGCACTCAATCATCCGGGTAATATTGGCAACTACCCGATCCGCCTCATAGATATGAGCCATCAGGCTTTGTTGCGGATCGATAATATAGAGACAACAGTTTTCAGGCCGCAACAGAGAGCTGGTCATCTTTTCTACAACCTCAAAAAATGGACAGTATAAAATTCACCCAGACAGAATGAAACATAAGCGCAGAATAGTATAAACTTTATGATGCTATCGCTACCCTTTTTTCTCTTCCTCTCTGCACTTTTCTCAAAGGTAAAAAAAAAGGCACCCGTACTGAGTACGAATGCCTTTATTCCTGCCTGCAGCAGGAACTGACTACTTTACAGGATCAGTGACTCTGGGCAGCACCTGCACCCATAGGAACACGAATATCCTCAACCAGATGTTGAATATGCTCTGGAGGCGCCTTGGTGACACTGGAAGCAGCAAAGGCAACGACAAAGTTGATCAGGGCACCCACGGCACCGAAAGAGCCGGGAGAGATTCCCATCCACCAGTTCGCGGCATTATCCGGGGCCATGGCGGTTGTAGCAATAAACATGAAGCCCTTGAACCAGAAGATATAGCCCAGAGTGGAACCCAGACCTGCCAGCATGCCGCATATGGCACCCACATTGTTCATCCGTTTAACAAAGATCCCCATCATCAGAGCAGGGAATATCGATGAAGCGGCCAGTCCGAAGGCAAGGGCCACAACCTGGGCAGCAAATCCGGGAGGATTTAAGCCAAGATAACCGGCAACCAGAATGGCACCGGCCATGGCAAAACGGCCGTACATCAACTCAGTCTTATCATCAATATTTTGGTAGCGTAGAAAAAGAGAGACCTTGACGATGTGAGAGTAAAAAATGCCCTCCCCTTTATGGTAATAATAGTTTTGGCAAACTAACCATAATAAAGGAGGGCAATATGGGATTTCTCCCACAGTGCGAAGGTATCAT
>VMSP01000091.1 GCA_013792135.1 Desulfocapsa sp.
AACGACCTTACATCTGACCAGTTACTTGACTATTTCAACGAACTTCTGGGTTCTCATTCCTGGAGCTCGGTCAAACTCGACCTGTATGGCCTGAAATTTTTCTACACCATGGTGCTGAATAAAACCTGGGATGACATTCCGCTGGTAAAGTCACCAAAGACAACCAGAATTCCGGATATTCTGTCCATTGATCAGGTGAACCAGCTCTTTGCCGCAACCAACAAATTGAGCTATAAAGTCTTTTTCTTCACCATCTACAGCATGGGACTGCGTCTTGGCGAAGGTATAAAGCTGACGGTGGGAGATATAGACTCCGTCAACATGCGGGTTCATATCCGTGACGCCAAGGGGAACAAAGACAGACTGGTTCCGCTGGCAGAAAACACATTGCGTGTTCTGAGAAATTTCTGGAACCTTCACAAACATCCCCATTTCATCTTCCCAAACAGAAAAAGAGGGCTTAAAAATGCTCGGCTGGTTGATAGCCCTTTGGAAAGAGGTGGTATCCAGACCGCCATGAAAGCCGTTGTACAACAAATCGGCATAAAAAAAAATTTCATGCCACTCTCTGCGTCACAGCTATGCTACCCATTTACTGGAGGCAGGGGTTGATCTTATTGAATTACAACAAATCCTGGGCCATGTCAGCGTCCTGACAACAACAAGATACACGCATCTGACCTCCATCACCAAAAACAATGCCTGCCAGGCCATCAACACGCTGGTAAACGGTTTTGACATTACATGGGGAGGGGTAAAATGATTCTGCTCTCCTCGATTATCAACGAATTTAAAGACCGATTTTTTGCCAAATACAAAAACAGTGTCCTACCGGGGCAGAAAAAAGCCCTACAGGTCATGAAGCAGTGCAGGAAGGAGCATGGTCCCCACATGCTGGCCCAATGCATCAATCATAACTGCGGCAAACAGACATATATCCCCCATTCCTGCAGCCACAGGAACTGTCCCCATTGCCAGAACCATGAAAGCCATCAATGGATCGAGAATCAGTTGAGTAAGCTTCTTCCGGCCCAATACTACCTGATCACCTTTACCCTGCCCAGACAGCTTCGGGATCTTGCCTGGAAAAACCAGAAAAAAATCTACTCCCTGATGTTTACCAGTGCCCAGGAGGTCCTGAAAACATTTACCCAAAACAACAAAAAACTCCAGGGCGCAGGGGGATTTACAGCAATACTGCATACCCATTCAAGAGCGCTTGATTATCATCCGCATATTCATGTGGTCATACCCGGCGCAAGCATCAACACAAAAACCGGATTGTGGCGGGTAAACTCTTCCGACTATCTCTTCAGTCACAAGGCCCTTGCAAAAGTATTCAGAGCAAAGCTCCTGGAAGTAATAGTTGCCCAAAAAATGCGTGTACCGAAAGACTGTCCGAAGCAATGGGTCGTTGAATGCAAAAACGTGGGCAACGGTGACAAGGCATTAATGTATCTCGGCAAATATCTCTACAGGGGCGTTATTCAGGAAAAGGATATCTTGAAATGCGAAAATGGTATGGTCACTTTCAGGTATCTTCATTCCAAAACAAAGCAGTACCAGACCAAAATAGTCACCGGAGAATATTTTCTCTACCTGCTGATGCTCCATGTTCTGCCAAAAGGTTTTCGCAGAGCCAGGGATTACGGCTTTCTCCATCCATGCAGTAAAAAACTCATCAAAACAATTGCAGCTGGTTCTGCGTATTAAACCTTTCAGGATGGTTCAACAAATGAAAGAACGGGCAAAGATCACCTGTCCGGTATGCGGCGCAAAAATGAAAATCATCCTGACGATGATACCAAAACCCCAGGGAAGACAACAAGCCTGTTTCACATAACCTGAAAAGGAGAATTCGTTATGTAACTCTGAAACGACATTACTGGTTTATCAAAAAATCCGATTGTCTCGGCAATGGATATCTACGCTCAAAAAACAGCAAATTCTGCATCTGAAAGCCTGCTTTATATGGAGAATCTATTTCAAAGATCGTTTTTTAGGAAGCGGAAAATCCGCCACCTTCCATCTGCCTGATCCGGCAACACACCCCAAAAAGATATTTTCTATATATTCTGACCGGGCTTGTCCAACAAACGGTTCAGATTGTGGTTCGCTTCGCTCTCACAATCTAACCTTATTCGTTAG
>VMSP01000093.1 GCA_013792135.1 Desulfocapsa sp.
ACAGATTTCCGGTTCAACAGGAGAGGTGCGTCCTGTTGATGGATAATTCAGCGAAAATCAGCACGGGTCAGGGACAAATGACTGGATAAATGGGTCATTTGCCTCTGACATCTGTCATCTTGGCCTCAAGGACGGAAATTTTGTTCGTCGGTTATGATTTTTTGATGGAATTTGGGGCTAATGAGAAATGCGGGTTAGAGATGAATCCAACTTGAGTCATGAACAAGATTTACAGCCCAAAACCAATGATCCAACACAGACGATCATACCAAAAAAATAAACACCGGAAATAAACAGGCTTGAGGAAACAAAGAAACTAGGGTATAAAGACACATCTTTTCCGCACCAGTAGCTCAGCTGGATAGAGCAACGGACTACGAATCCGTAGGTCGGGGGTCCGAATCCCTCCTGGTGCACCAACAAATACAAGGGGTTAAGCAGCTTTTGCTTAACCCCTTTTTTATTCGAGGCGCGTATAGGCGCGTTTTTGGCGCGTTGGCTTTTTCTCAAAAAATAACTTTTCCAACACCCTGCCTCCAAAAAAACATAAACAATATGAACAGAAAACCATCTACAACGATCAATAAACGTCTCATGCCAGCGGCAACTTGCAAATAAATTTCGCCTTACCAAATACAGACTTTTCATCCCTCTACATCTTCTTCCTACCTCGATTATAAAATATCTTCTTCTGTTTTCCTTCCAACCAATTTCTTCCCATAAATTGACATGGGTGTTCGATGATTGACATGAAGATAGGCATGTCATGATAAATAAGCAGTATCATCAACATCATACAATTTTCATCCCAGATCATCTACGAAGAGCGGCAAAAGTTTTTCCCACTGCCCGATAACAAGCAGACGAACAAAGCCACCAACCAAAAAAAGCAATACCTCACCAATAATGTATTTCACCGAGATCCACCTTCTGTTCTTTAGGCCGCAACCACCCTCTGGTTGATCTTGAACTAAAGTCACTGCCTTTTCAGTCTGCATTATCCGGCTTGTCACTGCAGGCCGCTCCGCCAACTTGTCTCACCGAAGCTGTTCTCTTTCTGGGAGGGTTGGTCTTACGAGTGACCACGAGACAGGGATCTCCTGCGCTTGCTTTCCTCTTCCATACATACCGGCAACTACTTCCACGACGAGATCTCCGCCTATTTTTGTTCGCTTCACTTATAGCAGCGATATCCCCCGTAATTTCGCTGGATGGGCTTCTGCCACATCACTACCTCCGTCTCTATTCCAGTTGCAACCAACCAGAACAAAAGCGACTGAAGCTCAACGGAATTCGCACCTTCTGAGAAACAGCGATTTACCAGGGCGCACGAAATTGTGATTGTATATTCAATTACATCCATCCTGCTACTATCGAAGCTTGCGAGAACTACAAACCGGAGCTGAGCGACCATCCGGATTTTATTATCAAGAATGTTACCAGCTATTCCCGATATGTCAAAAACATCAATAAGAACAAGGGAGTAGAAATAATGTGTTCGCAAACTTTGTCACATCCTTGACGAGATAGCTGTCGAGTCCCTGCGGCGTCCATTTCGCACTGTCTTTCATCAGTTGCAGCGGGGAAAGATGTTGCCACGAATGACTTGTTTGAATGGGCATCTTATTCTGGCCGTGGATGGAACCCGTTCGTA
>VMSP01000083.1 GCA_013792135.1 Desulfocapsa sp.
GACCGCATTAAACCAAAGCTGCAAAGGCTTTTTGCTATCTTGAAAAATTGTACCTGCAAAAAGCGAGGTCTGAACTCCACAATTCCCACAATGGTAAAGGCCCCGGTCGGTAAGCCAAGCTTTCTGATTTCCACAGCCTGGACATCGAAAACCATTGGGCCAGCGCAACCGGAGAAAATATTGGCGGCAGTCTTCCTCGGTCGCAAACCGATGCTCAAATTCGAGCAAGTTTTCGGGGTAATCCTCCATAATTAGAGATACTATATGTAGTGGCCACTTGAGTCAAGTGCATACCCACATTAAAAAATAAGCATCTGGTGTTATTCCAACTCTCCCCAAATCCAGTCTGTCAGCATCAAAACATGCCTGTATAGTAATGTCAGAATGTGTGTGCTCAGACGTATGGAGACAGCAAGCAATGGTCAATAAAGTAAATTCTTCATCATCCAACGGTATATGTTCACGAAATTCCAAAGCCAATTCTGCGCCTCTAGGACCATGGTTCGGGTCGGTATTTTCATTCATTCGTTGGGAGTCGTGAAAAACAGCGAACAATTGGAGAACCTTAGCGTTTATCCCTTGTTGCTCTGACAGTTTAATACCGTTTTCCCATACACGGTGCCAGTGTGGGATACCGTGAGTTCCATGCCAATTCAGACTATATTGCTCTCGTATTTTGGATAATAAATCAGGTGTGATTATAGACATATATCGTAATCCTTTATATTATTGGTTATTGGATGACGCCATTCTTGATTCAGTCAACATCCTCAAAATTCTCTTATATTCTTCTGAGTAGTTGTTTGTTTGAAATTACTTGCACATACTACCATCTTTTTTGTCATCTTTCCCTATCATTTCGTGCTATTGAGACTTTCTGAGGGGAATCGAACTATTCGAGAACTACAGGAGGTGTGTTATGAAACTTTTACAAGCAGTCGATTTTTACATGCAGTACCACCAAGCAAATTCCAAAAAAAAAATACTGTTAAAACTTGTGAGTTTGTTCTCTCTCGCTTTACAGCCTAATTTGCCAGTCGTGAATTAAACAGCATTACCCAAGAGGAAATTCTAAAGCAAGGGGAGGATTGAGAATTGGTGAAGTCCTCAAATTAAGGTGATGTGACATTCAGGACAGAAAACTGGTTATCCAAAATCCAAAAAGTGGAAGAATTGGAGAGGTCGTTTATATCCCAAGAAAATTATTGGGATGGTTAAATGACTACATCAGAGGGATAACATGAATGAAAAAAGTACACAAACGAAAGGATCATTTTTACTCCATCCGTTTTTTGAACAGCCAAGTCGCTATGGAAAGGGTCACGCAGGCAATGATGGCCATGGGCCAGGTCTGAGCCCAGACAACGGTTGCCGGCACGTCTTTCAGGAAAATTCCGCGGACAATGGTCATGAAGTAGCGCAGGGGGTTGGCATAGGAGATGGTCTGCAGCCAGTGCGGCATGTTCTCGATGGGACTGGCGAAACCGGAAAGAATGGTGGCCGGGACCAGAAACATGAAGGCGCCGAGCACTGCCTGCTGCTGGGTCATGGACAGGGAGGAGACGAACAGGCCGACCCCGATGATGGCCAGCAGGAAGACACCCATGCTGGCAAACAGCAGGGGAAGGGAGCCGTTGAAGGGTACCTGCAATAAAGACACACCAATGAGGACGATCAAGGCCCCTTCGATCATGGCCACGAGAAGGGCCGGAAGCGCCTTGCCCACCAGGATCTCCAAGGGGTGCAGGGGGGAAACCAGCAACTGCTCAAATGTGCCCATCTCCCGCTCCCTGGCCACCGACAACCCGGTGACGATCAGGCCGATGACCGTAGTCAGGATACAGACCAAGCTGGGTAAGGTGTACCAGCGGAAATCGAGGTTGGGGTTGAACCAGTTGCGCGCCACTATATTGATGCCGGATTGCTGACCCTTGCCGGCCAGTTTGTCCCGGTAGTTGTTGATGATCCGCACGGCATATCCTTGGACGATCTGGGCGGCATTGGTCTTGCGTCCATCAAGGATGAAGCTGACCGGGGCCGCTTGCCCGCGTTCAAGATTACGGGAAAAATCCTGCGGGATCCAGAGCACGGCGATGGCCTGCTGCTCATTGATCACCGCCGGAATCTCTTCCGGCCGTTGCAGGCGAATCACCCCGCTGAAAGTTCTGGCTGCCGTGAAATCCTGTTCCAGGTTCAGTGCCGGCTGGCCGTGATCAAGGTTGAGAACAGCCAGGGTCTGGTTCTTGACCTCCTGGGTGGCGGCAAAAGAAAAGATGAAGAGCTGGATCAGGGGCGGAACGATGAGGACCATGCGGCTTTTCTTGTCCCGCAGAAGGGCCAGCAGTTCCTTGATGATCAGGGCGCGGATGCGGTTGAACATGGGTTACCTCAACCGTTTGACGGTTTTTCTGGCGGTGAGGAAAAACAGCACCGCCGCCAGCAGCAATAAAATTCCGATATTGGGGAGCAGCAGCGACCAGACATCTCCCACCAGGAACAGGGTCTGAAGATTGGTGACCAGATAGCGAGCCGGGATGATGTGGGTAAGGGCGCGGACTATGGGCGGCATGGAGGCGATCTCAAAGATGAATCCGGAAAGGAGAAAGGCCGGCAGAAATCCGGTGATCAGGGCGAACATGGCGGCGATGAACTGATTTTTGGCCGCCGAGGAGATCAGCAGTCCCTGCCCGAGGGCGGCCAGAAGAAAGGCCCCGGAACTGAGGAGCAGGGCCGGTACCGATCCGCGAAACGGCAAGTCAAACAGGGCTATGGAGATGGCCACACTGCCGAGCATGGCCAGCATCCCTAAGACAAAATAGGGGAGAAGTTTGCCGATAATGAGTTCGCTGATGGCAACCGGTGTGGCCATCAGCGCCTCCATGGTGCCCCGTTCCCATTCCCTGGCCACGACGAGGGCGGTGAGCAGGGTGCCGATAATGGCCATGATAATAGCCAGAGCCCCCGGCAGCAGTGAGTTTCGGCTTGTAAGTTCCGGATTGAACCAGATGCGGGTGAGCAACTGCGGCCCGTGTTGACCCCAGACCCCATGATTGCGCTGCCGCATGGCCCACCAGGTATTGACCACCCCTTGGGCATAGTTCTGGACATAGTTGGCGGTATTGGCCTCGCTGCCGTCGGCGATGACCTGCACCCTGGCCGAACCGTCACCCTTTTCGACCTGCCGGGAAAAATCCTCAGGAATGACCACCAGGCCCCGCAGGCGTCCGGCTATCAGCTCCTGTTCCAGAAATTGTTCATTGTGGCTGATGTGGGTCAGAAAATAGGGGCTGGCGAGAAAGGCTGCGGCCAGACTGTCGGCATCCTTGCCCGGATCCTGGATCGCCACCCCGATTTTGATTTCCCTGGCGTCCAGGGAAACGCCAAATCCATAAAGAAACAGCAGGATCACCGGCAGGACAAAGGCGATCATCAGGCTGCTTGGGTCACGCCGGATTTGGGTGAACTCCTTGCGGATGAGGGCACTCGTGCGCCGCAAATGGCTGTTCACGCTTTCTCCTCATGGCTTGCGTCCCACTGCTGGAGCAGGGAGATAAAGGCCTCTTCCAGGGTCGGATCCGGCATTTGCGGGCTCCTGGTCCGGGACTTCAGTTCATCGGGCGGACCAGTGGCAATCATCTGCCCCCGGTAGATGAGACCGATCCGGTCGCAATATTCCGCCTCGTCCATGAAGTGGGTGGTGACCAGAACCGTTACGCCGTGTTCGACCAGACCATTGATGTGGGTCCAGAATTCCCGGCGGGTCAGGGGGTCGACCCCGGAGGTCGGTTCATCGAGAAACAACACCGCCGGTTCGTGCATGACGGAACAGGCGAGGGCCAGACGCTGTTTGAAGCCGAGGGGCAGATCCTTGGCAGAGTCGGTCAGGTGGGGCTGCAGACCGAAGATGTCGATCATGCGAGTCACTGTCTCTTTCTGCTGCATCCCGGTCAGGCCATAGACCCCGGAAAAAAAAACCAGGTTTTGACGGGCCGAAAGATCGCCGTAGAGAGAAAACTTCTGGGCCATGTACCCCAGGCGGGAGCGGGCCTTGCCCGGCGCCTTCTGCAGATCGAGGCCGACCACCCGGCCGGTGCCGCTGGACGGCCGCAGCAGGCCGCACATCATCTTAAAGGTGGTGGATTTACCGGCGCCGTTGGGGCCGAGCAGGCCGAAAATCTCTCCACGGCGGATGGCGAAGCTGACGTTTTCAGCGGCGGTAAAGTTGCCGAAACGTTTGGTCAACCCGTCTGCCTCAACCGTCACTTCCTGATCATCCGGCAAGGGGGTCATGGCTGTGGCCAGCGCTGAAATACCGCCGGGGCCACCCCCAAGGGCGTCGATATAGGCGTCTTCAAAGCGGGGAGCAACTGGTGTCAAACGGGCCTCAACACCGGCATCCAGCACCGAAAGGGCTGGCTGGTTATGACCGGCCCGCAGGACCATGCGCACGTTTTGACCCTGGACAATGCCGTCCTGCACCTCATCCTGTTGCAGGGCTGTGGATAGCACCTGACGGCGATTGTTGGAAATCCCCTGGATCTGGAAGCAGCGACCGGCCACCCGTTCCGTCAAGTCTTTCGGTGGCCCGGAAAACATCAACTGTCCGTTATCGAGGAGCAGAACATCCTGGCACAGTTCAGCCTCGTCCAGATAGGCAGTGGACCAGATGACCGCGGTCTCCTCGTCCACCAGTTCCTGCACCATGCGCCAGAGTTCCCGGCGGCTGACCGGGTCCACGCCGACGCTTGGTTCATCAAGCAGCAACAGGCGGGGCTTGCGGATCAGGGCGCAAGCCAGACCGAGTTTCTGTTTCATGCCGCCGGAGAGACGTCCGGCCAGCCGTTTCTGAAATGGTTCCAGCCCGGTAAAGTCCAGCAGTCGCGCAAACACCTGCTTCCGGTCTACCGTGGTCACATTGCGCAGATCGGCGTAGAGACGCAGGTTCTGAATGACCGACAGGTCTTCATACAGGCCAAATTTCTGGGGCATGTAGCCGATGATCTCGTGCAGCTGGCTGGCGTTGCTGCGGGTATCGAGGCCAAAGACGGTGAGATGGCCCGATGACGGCAGGAGCAGCGCGGTCATCAGCCGCATCAGGGTTGTCTTGCCGGCGCCGTCCGGGCCAACCAAGCCGGTGACGATGCCGGGGCGGATCGTCGCCGACAGTTCGGACAGCGCCGGTGGCAGATCTTTGCCGTAGGAGTAGGTCAGGCCCTCAATGACAAGCGATTCATTGGGCATGGTTTGATTGAGAACGGTTTTGCTGCTCGTCTGCCCGCAGTTTCACGGTTACAGGCATTCCCTGCCGCAAGCCATGGTCCGGGTTGTCGGCAATGATGCGCACCTGATAGACCAGCCGTGTCCGTAATTCCTTGGTCTGCACGGTTTTCGGGGTGAATTCCGCCTCGGGAGAGATATATCCTACATGCCCTGCAAAGGGTTGTTGCGGCCGGGAATCGGTAAAGATCTGGGCTGTCATCCCCGGATAGATGCGCCCCAGATCCGGTTCCTCGATATAGGCGCGAATCCACACCGGGGTGTCGAGAGAGAGGGTCAGCACGGTCTGACCGGAGCCGACAATGGCTCCCGGCTCTTCCACCCGGGTCAGGATAATGCCGGTGTTCGGAGCCTTGCACACGGTGTCGTCCAGCCGGGTGCTGGCGCTGGCGGAATGCGCCTTGGCAGCATGCAGGGCGGCCCGTGCCGCATCGATGTCCTCGGTTCGGAATCCTTCGCGGGTCAGTTTCAGTCCTTCATTGGCGGTCGCCAGTCGGGCCTTGGCCTCGGCCAAGCCGGCAGCGACATTGTCGAACAACTGGCGGGCAATGGCGTTGATTTTCAGCAGGGCATCCAGACGCTGGTATTCGATCTCCAGATTGCCGGCTGTGGCCTGTCTTTCCCGCACTAATGCCTCAGCTTGGGCAATCTCCTGGGGCCGACTACCTGTTTCCATCTTTGCGAGATTCGCGGCTGCCTGCTCCTGCTGGGCCAGGGCCAGGTTGAGTTCGTCCTGGTAAGGGGTGTTTTCGAGGCGAGCGATTATTTGCCCGGATTGGACCCGATCTCCTTCTTCAAAGGCAATCGTGGAAATTTTTCCCCCGACCCGGAATCCGAGATCCACCTTGCGGATATCGACATTGCCATAGAGGGTCAAAAGATCTTTTATTACGGGTTCACGCTGCTGCATACTCAAGTAATAGGCGCCACCGGTGAGGAAGGCGATCAGGACCAATAAAACGGGAAGTTTCCTTTTCATGGAGGATCCTCTTTCTATCCCTGAATATTATGGGGTCAGAGGTGATAGATGATAAAAATTCGCTTTCCAGTGTAAAGGTCCAGCCGACAAAAAACAGGCATTTTCCCCTCCCAACCAGTATGGAATATACCCTGATTTGTTCGTTGAGGACGACATTTAATCCCCTACCACCGCACTTATTTTTTGTTCTTCTTTAGCGATTGCTTTACTAAACTCAAAATATATTCAAGATTTTCATCTGAATTTATTTGCAATTGATAGTCTCCATTTCCCCAATGACCTGTTGCTGACACATCTCGCATAATTTTTTTGGGATCATCAAGTTCGCCTTTTTGCAAATTAAGCCATATCTTAAAGGCTCTTTTTTGAATAAGAATATCAATAACATTAGTACCAGAAATAAAAGCGATATAGAGTTTTTTAGGCTTAATTTCCATCTCACCAAGGTTAAAAATGGCCGCCTTAAATTTTTCATATAGCTCTTTTATTTCATCACTGCCTTTTCCAAGGTGTTCTTGCTCTGTATAAACTTTAATTACTTTAGCAACCTTCTGAGTTGTCACATCAGTTCTAGATATTGTTTTAATGCTTTCTTGGGCTTCTAATTTTTGTATTTGTTCGTATGATACTGTGTCATTTTCAAATCGTTTTACTTCCCACAACTCAATAGGGAGATCTTTAAAATTTATTGCTTCTTTTTGATATGCTGTAAAAGATGGCGAGACAAAAACAACCCTTGATTGAGACCAATCAACGTCATTTTTTTTTAAAGTTTCGTTTTGGTTCTCATTATATTCAAGTATGAAGTCTGCTTTGTTGTTCAGCATCAATGACAAATAAGCATATCCTTGATCTATAACGCTAAAATTCTTGTCCTTCTTGTATTCAATTATGACAAATGAATTTGTTTCTTTGTCAAATGCAAGTGAGTCTATTCTGAAATTATTGATTGAAAATTCTGAACGAATGAAATTGAGACGAAATATATTACTGAGATTTTGTTCCGTTAGGCTCTGGATCTCTTTTTCAAGCCTGAAAGGATTTTCTTTTATTATTTCCAGTCTTTTCCCAATCTTGAATAATGGCATTGTGAATCCTGAATTTGATGCTGTGTTTTTGTGGTGCTAAAACGTCTGGAACGCTGTGTTAGAAATGCCCCTGCCGGTTATAGGCTTCAAACGTCTTGGCGCCGAAGACCCACGCCAAAGCAAGAAATATGAGGGGAACTCCATAGAACAACCAGCCGCCTGCCGCAACGTTGGCGCCAATATCGGGGATGCCTCGGCCCTCGGCAAGTGCGGTGTGGTTACTTACCAATCGAAACGCGAGGGCGGCAAGAAAAATAAATCTGCAAGTTACCACTAGGCCGACTTGCCAAAACCTACCGGTAAATTCGAATAGCATCTCGAGGAGTCCGTCCCGTTCAGACCTTCTTTTTCGCGCCAAGATAAATCCCCCTTTCAGTTTCTAACTGCGTACTAGTACCTTGTAACAGTTACAATTTCTGATAAAGTCGCGTTAGCTTGGTTCTAGCGTCCGTCGTTGTGAACTGCCAATTAATTTTTTTTGTGCTGCTGTTGCGATGATTTTCCCATGCCGCGACCTCCGCCTGCATGGATGCCATTTCGGCAATCCTGCGATTGAGACACTGACCCTTCAATCTTCAATACACTGAGCTCTATCTCCGCCATGTTGAGCCAACTACCATGCTTGGGTGTGTGATAAATGTCCAACCGTTCCGCCAGGCGCCGGGCCTCCTGAGGCTCAAAGGTTTCATAGAGTGAGGCAATGTTATGTGTATTCAGATTGTCCATAACCAGCCGCACCTTAATGGCTTCGGGATACCGCTTGTCAAGCATCTGTTTGATCTGTTTTGCCCAGTCCTTCCGGGTGCGTCGCTCAGTAAGCGCGACATGACGCCTGCCAGCCAAGGGCTCTACTTCCATAAAAATTTCGGCCACACCATGCCTGACATATTCGTCATCGATCCGCTTCGGCCTCCCCGGCTCACAGGGGATTGGCGCATGGACTTCGCCGATCAGTTGCTTGCTGGACTCGTCCATACATACCACTGGATAATCAGGATCATACGGCAAATGGTAGACCTCCAGAACATCCTCCATCGCTGCTACAAATGCGGCGCTGCCTTGCGGGGGGATTTTCCAGTATTTGCTGAGGTGAGGCTTAATTTCGTTTTTTTTAAAACCCGCTGCACGGTCATATGCGAAACGGAAGATGCAAACTTAAGTTCCACCGCCTTGTCAGCAAGTAATCTGACTGTCCAGCGCTCGTATCCTTCCGGGGTCTCTGAGCATGCAAGAGCAATCAGTCGAGCTTCAAAGGCACCGTCAAAAATGACATCGCGGGACGGCATTTCCCTGGACTTGCGCTCCAAGGCTACCTCTATGCCCTCCTCGATAAAACGTTGCTTGAGATGCTCAATCGTTCGAGACGTTACCCCCAACGCTTCCGCAACATTGGCAACAGTCCACCCCGGGCCTTCAGGACCGGCATCGCAGAGTAACAACGCACGGGCATGGATGAACTTTTTTGCCCCGGTTTTTCCATTGCGCGTTAATGCTTCAAGGCCTTCGCGCTCTTGCTCTGTCAGAGTAACTCGATATCTTGGTACCATGGCAACCTCCTTTGGTTGCCATAAGTATACATGATGTTGCCTAAATGCGAAACCTTAAATGTTACATGGTACTAGGCTGAATCCGCAAATATTTGTGTTAGGCAAATTCAGCCCATTGATTTCTTACTTTAAAAAGTATGCATATCTAATTTGTTTAGCTATTCACATATCTTTTTGAGGATACTTGATACAGTTGGTAAAAACAAAATAATAAAGGGAGCTGGCCTTCCCCTTAAAAACTGAATCATTGCGAACATACCCTTAATCTGTAGTTGCATTATTCTCAGAAAGTGTGGTTGTGCTAACCCAATCTAATTTATCTTATTTTTTTGCGGTTTTTTTTAGATGGTATACGTCTTCGCTGAGCGCAGTGTGGCCGCAGAGGAACATATCAATTTCCAGTGGGGTGTTGGGAATACTGTTGGGAGCGTAATAAAAAGGCACAAAAAAAGGGATTCAGATATTATCTGAATCCCTTGAATTTGTTATGGTAGCGGGGGCTGGATTCGAACCAACGACCTTCGGGTTATGAGCCCGACGAGCTATGGTGTCTTTGTTTTGCTTATAAGTGCATTCTTCTTGTATATTCTTATAGTTATCCGTTGACTTTTTTCATTCTTGTTGTATGGTTTTACCTGAAATTACCCCAATATTACCGTTCCACATGTCACCGGCATGTAACGGAGAATCGGAATGGGTTTTCAAAACTATCTTTTTCTGTAAAGCCGACAACAACATATTTATGAGCGAAGAACTATGAATAAAGATAATAAATTTAATTTCACCGAGGAACGACTACGCAAAATTGAACCGGCAGCTACTGGCAAACGAGCATATTATTATGATCAATCAACTGCGGGCCTGCGCTTGACCGTGACAGATAAGGGGGGGAAGTCCTTTCAGGTTCAAGCATGGAGTCCTGTGAAGCAAAAAGCCATGATTTCCACCATAGGCAAATGGCCATCTGTACCATTACATGAGGCAAGAAGCCGAGCAGCTCGATTGTTGGTGGAAGTGCGGGACGGCATAGACCCATTACAGCAGAAACGCCAGAGGCGGGCAGAAATGACCATTGCTGAAGTGGCTGATATATTCATGCAAGAGCATTCTAAACCCAATAAGAAATCATGGCGTGATGATGAATGTCGGTTGAATAAGCGTATCATCCCCGATTTCGGGGTCAGAAAAATGTCAGACCTGAGTCCCGAAGATGTGAGGCGCTGGCATTCCGGACTTGTTAGCTCTGGTCTTTCCAGAACCACGGCCAATAGATATTTAGAGGTGTTGAGCGGGCTTTATACGGTAGTGTTACCCAAAATGGAGAACCCCTGCGTTGGGATTAAGCATTATCGAGAGGTGCAGAGAGATCGTTTCTTAAGCCAAGATGAGGTGCAGCGGCTTTTTGCATCGTTGGAGGCTGAACAGGACGAAGATATTCGTGACTATATTCTATTGTCGCTCTTTATTGGTGCAAGAAGGGCGAACATACAGGCAATGCGCTGGGGAGATATCGACTTTAATCTTCAGCAGTGGTGCATTCCTTTTGATCAATCCAAGAGCGGGTCAGCTATGCTTATCCCTTTGGTTGTTGAGGCATTGGATGTGCTTGAGAGAAGAAAGGCTGCGACGGCATCTGTTTTTGTGTTTCCAGGAAAGGGTAAAACCGGGCATTTGGTTGACCTGCGAAGATCGTGGCGGCGTATCCTCAACCATGCGGGCATCGACGACTTTCATTTGCATGATTTGAGGAGGACGCTTGGATCATGGCAGGCAATCACCGGTGCGAGTCTCCATGTCATTGGCCGGAGCCTTGGCCATAAATCTACTGCCGCTACATCCGTTTATGCCAGATTGAGTAAAGAGCCTGTGCAGAATGCTATGCAGACGGCAGTCTCTGCTCTCATACAAGTAGCGTCCATGCCAGCTGAAGAGAAGGTCGTCAAAATCACTGTTAACAAAAAATAGACAAAGGTGCGTCAATGACGTATAGTAAGGCAGTAGTATTTGTGGAAGCCCCATTGTTCTCCAGAATGGTTTACGATTATCTGTCAGAAGATGATTATGCTGCTTTGCAGTGGACACTCATATTGCGACCAGATGCAGGGGATACAATCCCTGGAAGCGGTGGTCTCAGAAAATTACGATGGAGCGGAAGCGGCAGAGGGAAACGAGGTGGTAGCCGGATCATTTATTACCGACAGACGGCCAGAGAGGAAATCTGGATGCTGACCATTTATGCTAAGAATGAAGCAGAAAATATACCGGCTCACATACTGTGCAAGATCAAGGAGGCAATGGATTCATGAAACGGAATATCGGACAAGAGCTACTGGACGGCATTGAGGCGATCAAGACTGGTGGTGGTGTACGACATGCCGTCGATTTGCCAGAGGATGCAAAAGCAGTCAGGGCTAAGACGGGATTGTCCCAACAGGCATTTGCTGGTGTCCTGGGTGTCAGTGTGCGAACTCTTCAAGAATGGGAACAGGGGCGACGCAAGCCCCAAGGTCCGGCCAGGGCACTTTTGGCGATTGCGTCACGAAATCCGGCTGTATTGTTGCATGGAGTGAAATGAGAGGTTGCTTGAAAATTGATAGTCTTGCGAAAAGTTCAAAGATGAGAAAACTAAGTATTTGTCAAAATCAGATACAGTAAATTCCATAAGTTGAATTTCTTTTTGGATTTCTGACTTTTTGCGAAGCCATAAAAATGTAATTGCAAGGAGGATATCAACTTGGGAGATTGGATTATACCGTATTGTACTTTTGATGAACTGAATCAAGAATGTCATAACAACATTGATGAATTGTTGAATACGCCCATGGGTAAAGCACTATCTTTGTACTATTGGTGTGAAGAAAATGTCGGATATTTTAAGGAGAATTGGCTTACAGGTAAAAATTGTTATTTGTTACACTCACAAAGGAAATATAACGGTATCTTACAACTCGCATGTTCTGCCGCAAGTGAACAATTGATAAAAAAATTTGGCGTTAGAAATCTATGCGAGGGCGGAAAGGATTTTAACGGTTTCAATTCCATCATAAGTGGGCAGGAATTTTATGCTTGTGGCTCTATAATAGACGAAAAAGAATATGTCATGCATCCTTGTATAGCTCTTTCATCCGCCAAATTGCTTATTAAGAGAGAAGATGTAGAGTGTTTGAAGCAGGAATATCCTGATCTGTTTTGTGTGCCAGTAATTATTCCGAAGAAAAAAAAAGGTCATGATCCTGACGATTCGCTGCTGGCAATTATACATGCATTACGATGTGTACTCATATCAGAAAACCCTGATTTAAAAATAAATGAGAATCTTAAGAATAAAATTTTCGATATGCGCCTTGATGTAATAGGTTTGGGAAAAACGAAGCTCTCCGATACATTTGCAGCAGTAACAAAAAAATTCAATCCCAAAAAAACAGGTGGCATCTCTTTGAGGGAGGCAGACCCCGGAGATACCAAAATGAGCATTTAGAAATACCAAAATAGGCTTAAAAATACCAAAGTAAGCATGCAAATACCTAAGAAGTAAGATTTTCTTCTTAGGTATTTTATTTTTATTGGACGGCTTTATCCTCACGGATATTAAGCAAGACTTGCTGCGAGGAAATAGTTTCTTCT
This sequence comes from Desulfocapsa sp., assembly GCA_013792135.1. Lineage (GTDB taxonomy): Bacteria > Desulfobacterota > Desulfobulbia > Desulfobulbales > Desulfocapsaceae > UBA2270. The sequence continues at coordinate 12,516 of VMSP01000083.1, forward strand.
TGCATGTCTTGAAACTATCCAAGGAGAATAGCTATGTCCAAATTGACTAATCAGCCAGAAATCATTACGCCAACAAACGATGATCCGCAAAAACCCCGACCTTTGGGTATCAATGATGTCATTGCAGCGATATTTCTAGGGGTACAGCCTACCACGCTTAGAAAATGGAGAAGTGAAGGGAAAGGACCTGTTTTTTATAAAATTGGTCGCAAAGTGCAATACACCTTGAAGGATCTGCAGGATTTTCATGCTCAACAAATGGTGTCACGTTGATGGCGCCAAAAAACAAAGCCATCTTGCCCCATAAGGCTGGTCACCTGGGCAAGATGGCTTCAAATAACAAAAATCACAAAAAATATAACAGGTTGCTGCTGGTTTCTCAACTCCTTTTCACAGGGCATAAGGCATGGCGGCCATTAAGCCGCTGTTGCCTTTCTGGTGTGACCATTACCCTGGCGAGAACTCATTGTTTATCAAAAATCATCATAATCGTCAAAGGTGGTTGTTATGAAAAAATAGCCGCTACCAATCATATATTCAATTTACTGTTACATCTGCTACAGAGGCATTTTTTATCGCACAACTGTTTGATATTAAGGTATTTGTTTTGTAGCGGCAAGCCGCTACAAAACCGTTTCATTGCCGCTACGATGGAGGTCATGCCATGTTTTTTGATGACCTAAGACAAGCGGTTTTGGATGAGTTTGCTACCCCGAAGACCAAAATCAACGGCGGCAAAATCCATGGCCTTCAATGTCCTGAATGTGGTGGAAATGAAGCGTATGCTTATGAAGGAAAACCTTTTTCCCTCAACTGCAATCGGAAAAATCAGTGCGGGGCAAGAACCAGGACGATCCCGCTCTTTGCTCTATCGGCACAAGTTGAGCAAAAATATCCACCTACAAAGGCGGATCAGCACTGGCCTGCACGAGCCTATCTTGAAAGTCGGGGAATTCCACCTGAAATTATAGCAAAATCTGGATTTGAATATCATCCCCAGACGAGAAAAGGATGTGGTGGCGGCGTCATGTTTCCGATTGGCGAGGATGACAATGGCAAAAAAATCTACAATGGGAGATTATTTAATCCGCCGCCCAAGGAAGGGAAAACCCATAACATAGGAGCAGTCTCAGGTCATCATTGGAAAATGCCAGGGATGAACTATGATCATGATAGGACAACATACATGACTGAAGGGATCATAGATGCCCTGTCTCTTATTGCCATTGGAGAACAGGCTGTTGCAGTTTTAGGTGCCGGATATGATCCCGCAAAATTTAACCTGTCAGAATTCCATGATTTGACCATTGCTTTTGATTGCGACAAGGCCGGGGTTGGCTTTACCAAGAGATGGTTGGATCATTTTGCCAGGATAGAACCAGAAAAATCACCGCCTCGGATTTCAGCCATCATGCCCATCGATGGTGACTGGAATACTCTTCTCTGCCTGTCTGCCAGTGCTGAAGAGGCAGGGAGAACTTTCAGAGACAATTTTGACAGGTACAAACATCAGGCTACTCTGGGATTGGCTGAATCAGCGCAAGGATACGCCGAGATCTATACGACTGGCAATGATGGCCGGCCACCTGGACTCTTTGCCTTTCAAGGCCAGTTTTTTTGGTCTTATAAAAAGATAAAAAAACTTGATGGCATTGATATTCCCACCGTTCTTACGGATCGGGTCAGCGACTGCCTTATTTCAGTAAAGCATTTTCGACGATCTGACAAAGATGAAGAGCTGCCTGTTTTTCTCTATTGCCTGGAGGTCAAGCCCAAAAACGGCAGGTCAACACGAATGACGATAACAGGTGACAACCTGAAGTCAGCGGATGCCGTTACAGGAAGTCTGTTAAAGCATGGTAAGGCCCATTGGCGAGGTGGGCCGGAAGCGACTAAGGCCCTCGCCGAGAGGATCCTTCACAGTATGGCCCCAATCGTCAGGCAGGCAGAGTTCACCGGTTATGATCACAAGACCGGGCATTATATCCTTAAGGATTTTGCTATAGACCAAAAGGGTAAAATGCTTCTGCCTGACAACGATGGTTTTTTTAAGATCGGCCATGGCAACGAGTTTGTCCAGCCATCGTCAACAGAGACTATCAAGCCAATCCAAGGTTGTGATGTCGTTAAAATGTATCACCTTCTCATTGGGGCCTGGGGTGATAACGCAGCGGTGGCAGTGGCCTTTCTTGTCGCCTCGTTGTTTGTCAATCAGGTCAAAAGGATAACTAAATTTTTCCCCTTTCTCTCACTGTATGGCGATCCGCAAACTGGAAAGTCAAGGCTGGTAACAACACTTAACGCCTTGCAGTGCCTGAATGAAGAGGGGCTGCCAATGATCGGAGGGAATACCAGAAAAGGTGAACTGCGCACCCTTTCGCAAGTATCCGGTTGTATGAAGGCCCTGATCGAAGGCAATAACCCCGACAAATCCCGATTCGATTTTGAATCAATACTTCCTCTCTATAACTTTGGTAATCCGTTGCAGGTCAGGGCATTGACGACCAACGACAGTCGCACCCATGGACTGCCTTTTTATGGAACACTTGCCTTTGTCCAGAATGTGGAACCGTTCAAAAGCAGGGCGGCACGAGAGAGGGTTATTTCTTTGAGATTCTCGGAGGAGAATATAACTGATACCACCAAAAAGGCCTTTGATGAAATTATTGCCATGCCCTTGCAGGTATTGGCGGGATTTTATCCGGTAATCATGAAATATCGACCCTTGATTGAATCTTCATGGGTGCAACAATTTGAGCAGGCAAAAAAAGATCTGAAAGGTGAGATCCCAGACAATCGGATCAATGAGAATTATGCACTCATCCTCGCCTTCCACCGGATGTTGAATACCCATTTTGAGATCCACTATGACCTGCATCCCTTTATTGCTCAAATAGGCAAGGTGAAGATGGACTCGGTGCGGCAGAGGATTCTCACTTCTGCTGACATTTTTTTTGACACCATCAACACCATACCGGAATCATTCCCATGCCTCAAAGAACGAGAAGGGACTACCATGCATAAAAACGAATTTATGGACATGCGGGGAGCAGAGCTTTTCATCAACATTCCAGGTGCACTCAAGGTAATTAAAGAAGCTGGATTTACTACAGACTACCCTGATCGGCTCCAGGCATCTTTGCAGGCACATCCCGCATTCATCAAAGCGAGCGTCAATCATAGGTTCCGAGGCGCACCGGACAGGCCATTAAAGGCAATGATTTTTGATTGCAAACGGATGGAAGGGTAAGAAGTATAATGAAATACCAGCTACGAAAGCTACAGACTGCTACAGCCACAGCTACAAGAATAACTAAATAAAATTAAATATTTATTCAATTATCTCTATGGTTGTGGCAGTTGTAGCATTACCTGTAAATATGCTCTGTAATTTTTTCGGGCGTAAATGGGTATTTTAATGGTTATCGGATGCAAATGGGTGTAATATTGGTTTCATGATTCAATCAGATACCATCCACATCACTCCAGAGATCCTTGGGCTAATAGCTGCCATTGATGAATTCAAAGGTGCATGGCGCGCATTAAGCACACTTGCGCCGGACCGGTTATTGGCCCTGAGGCGTGTTGCGACCATCGAAAGTATTGGCTCCTCAACCAGAATTGAAGGAAGCAAACTCTCTGACCGCGATGTCGAGAAGCTGCTTTCCAATCTGCAGATCAAATCTTTCACCACCCGTGATGAGCAGGAGGTGGCTGGTTATGCAGAGGTTATGGATCTGGTATTCTCCTCCTGGCAGGACATTACACTTACCGAGAATCACATCAAACAGTTGCACCGTGACTTGCTGGCCTACAGCGAAAAAGATGAATGGCATCGCGGCAACTACAAAACCTCATCGAACAGTGTCGTCGCCTTCAATGAGAATGGAGTTCAGCTTGGTGTTGTGTTTGAAACTGCCACTCCCTTCGATACGCCTCATTTAATGACAGAGCTGGTAACTTGGCTGCAAGAGGAACGCCAACACAAACATTTACATCCGCTCCTGCTGATTGGCTTGTGGGTGGTTATTTTTTTGGAGATTCATCCCTTTCAGGACGGTAATGGGCGATTGAGCCGTGTATTGACCACATTGCTGCTTTTACAGGCAGGATACACCTATGTGCCGTACAGCTCGCTTGAGAGTGTAATCGAACAGAGCAAGGAGGCCTACTACCTCGCACTGCGGCAGACTCAGGGGACAATCCGCACCGAAACACCAAATTGGCAGCCATGGTTGATCTTCTTTTTACGCTCACTGTTTGAGCAGACACGGCATCTGAACAAAAAGGTTGAACGAGAAAAACTGATTCTTTCTCCACTGCCAGAATTGTCATTGCAGATTGTCGAATTCACTCGTGAACACGGCCGGATCACAATGAGCGATAGTATCAGATTGACGGGTGCGAGTCGCAATACCCTCAAACAACATTTTCGTTCTCTAGTTAAACAAAATCACCTCAAGCAGCAAGGGAGTGGCCGAGGAGTCTGGTACGAACTGCTCTGAGCTAAAAGTCCCAATAATTAATAATGTAAACATAGCAGATCATGTTCAATAACAATTTCAATCATAACTCTTCCTCGTTGTCCTCGTCATCGGATTCTGGTGGCGGTGAAGAACCAGCCAGCGCTTCACTATAAGGAAGATGGCCTAAAAGCTGATCAATTACTACGGAGCGCACATACTGTGACAATTTCATCCCTTTCCTGTTGGCCAGCAACTGTAGATCGTCTTTCATTTTCAGGGGAACCCATACTTTGACATCCGCGATGCTTTTTTCCTCAGGTGTCGGTACAGTATTTGCCAATGCTGTGAAGTCTATCGAATAAAACGGCTCTTCTTTCAAAGCAAATCGATGATCTTGCCGTTCGAGTAACCCCGTCAAGTCATAACGCCCATAGAGGTGGACAAACAACATCTGGCGATAGCTATCTGATGCGCTCGTGTCAAATTTACTCGACAACTCGTCCATTATTATTTCAACCGACTCTGGAATCCAGAATTTAAGAGCGGCCTTATCGTCATCAAGCTCCGAGAAATCACGGTTCGTCATGGTGATCACATGCTCCTGCCGTGGGATTACCTTCCTGGAATCATCCTTTTTTCTGAAGAAGAACCGCATAATATTTCCTGTGTAAAGTTATTAGTATCTCAACTGGTTGTTCTGGCTCGTCTACGTTACAGAAGATAAGTAAGACTGGCATTATTTGATAGGGGAAGTTGTTGTAGCATTTTTTTTGGAGCGTATGCTGATAACGTACCTGAAGATAGCATTAGGTGAGAGATGGATCAAGAAAACAAAATTTTCGATTGGCTGGATTTTAATAGCCGAGGCATTGTTCTTGCTCGGCGGCAAAAGTTGGACTCTTGTTTGCTCGATGGTGTCGACAGTGAGGAGGTAATATGAAAATCGTTTCAGGTGGACAAACCGGAGTGGATCGTGCGGCGCTTGATGCTGCCCTGGAGTATGGAGTTGAGGCTGGTGGCTGGTGCCCAGAAGGACGCAAGGCAGAGGATGGCGTGATTCCAGCCAAATATCCTGTTCAGGAATTGCCACAAGCTGGCCCTCGACAACGTACCAAAAAAAATGTCTTGGACAGCGATGGAACCGTTATTATCTATTTTAAGTATCCAGTCGGAGGTACCCAGGAAACAATTCTTTTCTGCATGAAGGCAAAGAAGCCCTATCTCCTGCTCGATGCGACCGAGCTTTCTCCGGAAAGGGCGGCACAGCGGGTAAACTCCTTCACGAAGACCTACAATATGGCAGTGTTGAATGTGGCCGGTCCACGTGGCAGCAGGGAGCCGGGGGCATACGCATATGCGAAAGAGGTTATTGCGCAGGTCTTGAAGGATCAAAAGGGCTCTGGTGGGAAAGACAAAATGGAGGGGAAAGATATCTCAGTAGTAAGAGCAAGGCAAATAGCGTTTGAAGAGATTAACCGTGACTCCCAGGAATCTTTGGAGCTTGTGGAGTGTACGGAGCCGACTGCTCAGTTGGCTTGTTACCTGAAGGGTAAACGTTCTTTGGCGGATTGTTATTTCTTTCATGTAGGATCGCGGACACCAAGGATCGGGTCGGGCCGAATTATTGGCATCTCGAAACAGGACGGCGAGGTTGTTTGTGATGGAGATGTGGGCGAATAGGGTCCATGTAATTTGTGGTACAATTTATTCGTTTATCGAAGATGTTGGAACCTGGCTCAGTTGTTACAGTGTCATCGGGCCAAGCATCAGCACCGATCCGCAGATCTATGAGGTGTTTAGGACTTTTGTGGAGCACGTATTTGCTGTCAAGGAAGGAAATTAAATATGGAAAAATCAACATTTCCTGTGGATGATGCTCAATTGAATGGATGGTGTGATGAATTCCCTGATACTGCTCAGGCACTGCTCTGCGTGCGCTATGCCTTGGCCTTCAACACCATGGATGCGGATTGGTTAAAAGGCACATTCGCCTCAACGGTGACCTATGGCTCACAGTCGGTTTTAGAGACCTTGCAAGGACAAGAGGCTGTGTGGGACTACCTTTCCGGCAAAATCAGAACCCTCCGAGCAAAACCGGCACGGCGGCCACGCTGCGAGCTGGGAGTAAGTGAGACGGGAAGGCCCTGTGTTCTCATGTACCAGCCGCAAGGAGTCTATGACCGCACCTGGCTTGATGTACCGTTGGTAAGGGTGGATATCAAGACGGGAGTTAACGGTTTGGCAATCGAGATTTTTATGATCACCGTCGTGCCTTCGCCAGCTTCCGCAAAACGCAGCGGCATCTATCCTGGAGTAAAAGAGGACGTGCATGAGCGGGCCAGAAGATTCATTCGTCCGGGCGATGACTATGATGCTGGCTTACGTTTTTCCATTTTCCTGCTTGATGGTGAGATGTCGCTCGATCTCAGGATGATGGAGGAATCGGAAAAGGTGATGGCTGCTTTTCCCGGATCCATAAGATCCACTTTGATTACAACGCAACGCACATTGGCTTCTGACGAGCTCGACCAGGCAGGTTTTATCGGTTTCCCCTCCGTGGCCGTATTCTGGAAGGATGAAATTATCTTCCGGCATGAGGGGCTTGCCTTCGCTGACCATTTGATCCCGGAAATTCAGAAGATGACTGCTTTGCATGTGGTGACAGCCGCACAAGAAAATAAGGAGTAGGGGTGAGATGAATGCCTCGTCACTTCTCAGGGTCCCTCTTTCCCTAAATTAAACAGAGAGTAAGTGTGTGATCGGCCTTAGTTCATGGTGTGTGTCCTCTGTGCTAAAAATAACTTTGATATTATCTTTTATTCATGATTATATAATGAATATGTTCTTTATATGTCTTGTGCGAATAATAAAAAGGTTATTTAATGAAAACGAAATACAAGCAGATTGCCAGACGGCAGCTTGATGCCACCTTGGCCAAGTTCAGTGAGGTAAGGAAGGTACAGCTTCCACCAAAGGGATGGATACGGGCGGTGCGTGAGGCGCTAGGCATGTCCGGTAAGCAGCTGGCCGGGCGGCTCAATGTCTCTCAGCCCCGCGTTCACAAGCTGGAACAGAGCGAACCATCGGGCGCGTTGACACTCAAAACCATGCGCCAGGTGGCCGAGGCTCTGGATTGTGTCTTTGTGTATGCTCTTGTCCCCCGCTCAACGCTTGAGGAAACCGTCAGGGCGCAGGCCAGAGCAGTGGCTACCGAGCGGCTGCAGCGGGTATCCCACACCATGCTTCTTGAGGCGCAGGGGCTTTCTACTAAGGAGCAACAGGCTTCCCTGGATGACGCCATTGAGGAGTTGGCGCGGGAGACACCCAAGGATCTATGGGATATGAAGCCATGATATTCGATACCCCGGAGGGGGCAACCCCGCTTGATCCTGATGAAGCTGAGGGCTTGCTGCTCTCTCACATCACCACGCGGGCCGAGCTGGATCGGTGGGAACAGGAAAACATCGCTGAGGCCGAAGCCTGGGCCTTCCGCCGCGCCCATCCTGACATCCTCACCGATGGTTTTGCCAAGCGGTTGCATAAGCGGATGTTTGGTAATGTCTGGCGCTGGGCGGGATCGTACCGCAAGACCGGCAAGAATATTGGCCTACCCGCCTGGCAGATTGCCACGGAGCTGCGCAGCCTCTGCGATGATTGCGCGGCCTGGATTGAGCATGGTTCCTACCCACCGGACGAGATCGCCGTGCGCTTCCATCACCGGCTTACGGCCATCCATCCCTTTGCCAATGGCAATGGCCGTCATGCCCGGCTGATGACTGATATTATTCTGGCGCATCTGCTCAAGCAGCCCCGTTTTACCTGGGGGAGCGGCAACCTGGTCAATACCGGGGATTGCCGGAAACAGTATATCAATGCCCTGCGTGCCGCCGATCGGTACGATTATGGGCCGTTGCTGGCTTTTGTGCGGTCTTAATGAGTTTGGAAGAGATCCAATTGAGCAATAAAAAATTTCAAAGAAGATGTCTCGATGCAGAAAAAAGAAGCCAAGGAGTGCAACAATGTCCAGTGAAGAAAACAACGACAAACATGCCCAGAACCGGCTCCTGCATTTCGAGGATTGTGCTCACGCTATTGACCAACTCTTTCTTTCGGCGCTGGGCAACCAGGGCCCTAGCGCCTTTGGTGAGTTTCTCGGTTTTGCCCGCCAGTTCAACAACCTTTCTGTGTATAATGCCATGCTGGTCAGGATCCAGAGACCGGGGGCCGGAGCTGTCGGCAGCCGCCGACAGTGGCGGGAGATTGATCGTCATGTATTGCCGGACGCTATTCCCATTGTCATATTGCAGCCCTTTGGCCCGGTGCGCTTTATTTTTGAACATGGTGATACGGAAGGTAGGCCAATGCCAGCTCAGGACAAGAATCCTTTATTTGCCGAGGGTAAAGTCGGAGAACAACTGTATCAGCGCACCAAGAAAGCTGCTGATAATTTCTCGGTTGAGGTGGTGGAGACAGATCATTATGGCAACAACCTGGCTGGTACTGCCGCTGGCTTGAGTGTGTGTCCAGAAAAATTGCAAAGTAAGAGCGCAAGAGCCTTTCGGATCAAGCTCAACTCCAGGCACGACCTGCCAAGCCGGTACGCCACCTTGGCTCATGAGTTGGGCCATATTTATTGCGGCCATCTGGGTCAGGATGCTAAAGGCAGATGGCCTGACCGTCGCGGTTTGTTTCCTTCCTTAGAGGCCATGGAACTTGAAGCCGAAGCGGTGGCCTGGCTGGTATGCCAGCGCAACGGTATCACCACCCGTTCCGAGGAATATTTGAATCAACTCATTGATGAGGCGGGGCTGCAAACGGTGAGCATGTATGCCATCTATGAAGCGGCCAACCGGGTGGAATCGCGGACAGAACCCAAGAAGACATAAGAGAGGAAAAGGTTTTTGTTGTTGAATTATCTTATGCGTGGAAAACCGCGTGAATATAGGAAATGATGTTGTCTTATTTGACAGTTAACACGTTTGTTATCGCGGTATTGGCTTCGGACACCATCTTTCGACCTTGAGATTAAGCAAGCGCCTATCCCAGTGTTCATAAATGGCCGCCGTTGCTCCTGAAAGGGCGGGGCGAGCGGTCAGTGTCCTCTTTTTCTTGCGTAGTTACCCTCTCCAATTTCTTTGTAGTCACTTATTCCTGTTCTTTCCTTAGTCACTATAATGCTCTTTTCCTGTAGAATCGTCTGCGTGTCATATTACGGGAAATTATATTTATAGGTGCCGCTATTATCAGGAGGTTTACATTGTGGTTTTTTTTCTGGCTATTTTGAGGTGATACTATTATCAGTTCGGTGTCAGCTACCTGTTCTGCCGGGGAGTTTTATCATTATAAACCTGTAGATGTGCCAAGTTTCAGACAAATCAATAATCAAGGGGAAGCATGGATCAAGCACAACTCAACTGGCTTACGAATTTTATCTGGAACATCGCTGACGATGTTCTCCGTGATGTCTTTGTGCGTGGCAAATACCGCGACGTTATTTTGCCGATGACCGTTCTCCGTCGTCTCGATGCTGTGCTGGAGCCAACGAAACAGGCCGTATTGGAGATGAAATCCGCGCTCGATCGTGAGCAGATCACCAATCAAGATGACGCGCTCCGTTCTGCTTCCGGTCAAGCATTTTACAACACCTCGCCATTCCTGTTGCGTGATCTCAAATCCCGCGCTACGCAGCAGAAGCTCAAGGATGACTTTGAGGCTTACCTTGATGGTTTTTCACCGAACGTCCAGGACATCCTGAATAACTTTGAGTTTCGCCATCAAATCCCCCGACTCTCCAAAGCCGACGCGCTGGGCCTGTTAATCGAAAAGTTCCTCGACAAGGACGTCAACCTCAGCCCTTATGCGGTCGGCGACCTGCCTGCCCTCGATAATCACTCAATGGGGACGGTGTTCGAGGAACTCGTCCTCCGATTCAACGAGGATAACAACGAAGAGGCTGGCGAACACTGGACGCCCCGCGATGCCGTCCGACTTATGGCAAATCTCATGTTTCTGCCGGTGGCCGACAAGATCGAATCCGGCACCTACCTCCTTTACGACTGCGCCTGTGGCACTGGCGGTATGTTGACCGTCGCGGAGGAAACTCTTCAGCAAATCGCCAAAGCCCACGGCAAGCAGGTCGCCACGCACCTCTATGGTCAGGAGATCAACGGCGAGACTTACGCCATCTGCAAAGCCGACCTCCTGCTCAAAGGCGACGGCGACGCGGCGGATAACATCATCGGCGGCCCAGAGCACTCCACTCTCGCCAATGATGCCTTCCGCTCCCGCGAGTTCGACTTCATGCTCTCCAATCCGCCCTACGGCAAAAGCTGGAAGAGCGACCTCGAACGCATGGGTGGCAAGAAGGAGCTGCATGACCCGCGCTTCGTCATTCAGCATGCGGGGGATTCGGAATACTCCCTCATCACCCGCTCCAGCGATGGCCAGATGCTCTTTCTTGCCAATATGCTCAGCAAAATGAAGCACGATACACCGCTCGGCAGCCGCATCGCTGAGGTACACAACGGTTCATCTCTCTTCACCGGTGACGCCGGGCAGGGTGAGAGCAACATCCGCCGCTGGATCATCGAGAGCGACTGGCTGGAGGCCATTGTCGCCCTACCGCTGAACATGTTTTACAACACCGGTATCGCCACCTATGTTTGGGTGCTGACCAACCGGAAGCCCGAGCACCGTCAGGGTAAGGTGCAGCTTATTGACGCCACCCAGTGGTTCGTTCCTCTACGCAAGAACATGGGCAAAAAAAACTGCCAACTCACCGCCGAGGACATTCAACGCATATGCGACACCTTTCTTGCCTGTAAGGAAAGCGAGCAGTCGAAAATATTCCCCAATGCCGCCTTTGGCTACTGGAAGGTGAAGGTCGAGCGTCCTCTGCGCCTCCACAGCCAGCTCTCCCGCCAGCGCATCGAGACCATGCGTTTCTCTTCCGGCGACGAAGATATCCGCGCCGCGCTCTACGATGAACTCGGCGACCCCCTTTTTGAAAACCCTGCCTCCGTCCGCAAGGAACTGGAGAAACTGGTCAATGACTTTGGCAAAGGTGACATTGATGAGGAAGACGGTGAAGGCGACGGCGGCGCGGCCAAGAAAACCCTGCCCGAAGCCAAGAAGAAGAAGCTTCTTAATGAAGCCACCTGGAAACGCGATGCCATGCTAGTCGAGATAGCCACTAGGCTTCGCGAAACCCTCGGCGGCGGCCTCTTTGAAGACCACAACGTTTTCCTGGAACGCGTTGGAGCTACGCTGAAGAAGCTCGCCCTCAAGCCCAGCGCCGCCGACCTGAAACTCATCATTAACGCCATCAGTTGGCGTGTGGAAGATGCGTCCCGCGTCATCAAGAAGGTGCACAAGCCCGGGAAGGTTCAACCCGATCTGCTGCGCGGCCTCTTTGCAGCCGAGATCGATGGCAAGAGCTGTGTTGTCGAATATGAACCCGACAGCGAGCTCCGCGACCACGAGCAAATCCCGCTGCTCGAAGAAGGTGGGATCGAAGCCTTCATCCGCCGCGAGGTGTTGCCCTACACGCCCGATGCCTGGATCGTCGAAGCCGACACCAAGATCGGCTACGAAGTCAGCTTTACACGTCACTTCTACAAGCCTCCGGAACTCCGCACCCTTGCCCAGATCAGCGCCGACATCCTCGCACTGGAGCAGGAGACCGAAGGGTTACTCAGCGAAATCACCGGAGGGAAAGCCTAATAATGTCCACTCAACGCTATTCCGTCACCCCGCATCCGATTGAAACCCTGCTCACCTGGGTAAAATCGGGCGAGATCGCCATTCCTGAAATCCAACGCCCCTTCGTTTGGGAGCCCACCAAGGTCCGCAATCTTCTCGACTCGCTTTATCAGGGCTACCCTGTCGGCTACCTCATTGCTTGGCGCAATCCCACCGTGAAGCTCAAGGATGGCACGCCGTCCGCCGGCAAACGCATTCTCATCGACGGCCAGCAGCGAGTCACCGCATTGATGGCCGGGTTGCTCGGGCGCGAGGTTCTGACCAAGGATTACGAGACCATTCGCATCCGCATCGCCTTTCACCCGTTGACCGAGAAGTTTGAGGTTGCCAACCCCGCCATCCGTAAAAACGTGGGGTGGATCGAGGATGTGGCTGCGGTCTTCGCTCCGGAAGCTGATTTGATCGAGCTGATCGAGGACTATGTCGCCAAGAACCCCACCGCTGACCGCAAGCAAGTCGGCAAGGTCCTGCAAAGACTCGGCAAGATCATCAACAACCACGTCGGCCTGATCGAACTGGCCGAAGACCTCGACATCGAAACGGTCACCGAGATTTTCATCCGCGTGAACTCCGCCGGTGCTGAGCTTTCTCAGGCCGATTTCGCCATGTCGAAGATCGCCGCCAATGAAACTTACGGCGGCAACATGCTACGCAAGGCGATCGACTATTTCTGTCACCTCGCAGTTGCTCCTGAATTTTTTGGACGCATCGAGAAGGGCGACAAAGCCTTTGCAGCCTCAGAGTTCTTCCCGCAGATGCGCTGGCTCAAGGATGTGAACGACGACATCTACGACCCCACTTACACCGACATGCTGCGTGTGGCCTTCACTGCAGAGTTCGGGCGTGGCAAATTGGCTGATCTTGTGGCGCTGCTATCGGGGCGCAACTTCGAGACCCGCCAGTATGAGGATGCCATCGCCGAGGCATCATTCGGACGGCTCAAGCAGGGCATCCTGCGATTCATCAACAAAACACATTTCGAGCGCTTTACGATGATTGTGCGCTCGGCAGGCTTTATTACCAACAACCTAATCGGTGGGCAGAACGCCGTCAATTTCGCCTACATCCTTTACCTGCGAGGACGTGCTGAGAATGTTCCTGCCGCCGACCTTGAACGGCTCGTACGTCGTTGGTATGCCATGTCGATCTTACGTGGGCGCTACACCGGCAGCCCAGAGACGGCATTTGACTTCGACATCCGCCAGGTCGAGACGCGCGGTTTGGTCGCCTATGCCGATTCGGTGATTGAGAATGAATTACCCGCTAGTTTTTGGACTGGAATGCTTCCCCAGCTCATGGATACCTCGTCCGGGCAGAGTCCTTACTTCCTCGCCTATAAGGCAGCGCAGGTGAAACTGGCGGACAAGGGCTTCCTCTCGCGCGACATCACCGTGCAAGACCTGCTGCTGAATCGAAGCGATGTGCACCACGTTTACCCACGCAACTACCTCAAAAAACAGGGCCTCGCTCGCGGACGCTACAATCAGATCGCCAACTTCGTGCTGGCTCAAAGCGAGATCAATATCGGCATTGGAGACAAGCCTCCCGAAACCTACTTCAAGGAACTGGCCGAACAGTGTGCTGGCGGTCCAAAGAAGCACGGCGGCATTACGGAACGGGAGGAAGCATGCTCTAATCTGCGCATGAGCTGCCTGCCTGACTCGCTGCTCGACGGCGAAATCCCCGCCTATGACGACTTCCTTGAACAGCGGCGCAAACTCATGGCACAGAAAATCAAAACTTGGTTTGAGACACTCTGATGATTTACAGCCGCACCACCCGCAGCCAGCTCCATCGCCAAAAAGCTGAGCGTATCTGGAACCCTGAAGACCTGCTGAAAGGAGTCCTGCCATGATCGAGGGGCTCAAGCCTTATGCAGAATACAAGGAGTCTAGGTTGCCGTGGCTCGGACGTTGCCCCAAGCACTGGAGCCTTCGGCGCACCAAGATTCTATTTCAAGAAAGAGTCCAAAAAGGCTTTCCGGATGAGCCGTTGCTGGCAGCGACGCAGACGAAAGGTGTGGTCAGAAAAGAAGACTACGAGACTAGAACCGTAACGGCGCAGAAGGATCTGCATCTGTTGAAGTTGGTCGAAATTGGCGACTACGTCATAAGTCTCCGGTCTTTCCAAGGCGGGATTGAAGTGGCACACTACCGAGGCATCATCAGTCCTGCCTATACAGTGCTGAAACCACGAAAGGCAGTGGCGACCGGCTACTACTCTCACTTCTTCAAGTCCAAACAGTTTATCGACAGTCTCAGCCTCTTCGTCACCGGCATTCGTGAAGGCCAGAACATCGATTATAGAAGGTTGAGTCGGGTAGAAATGCCGCTACCGCTCCCCGACGAACAAGTCGCCATTGTGCGCTTTCTGGACCACGCGAATCGGAAGATCGACAGCTTCATCCGCGCCAAGCGGAAGCTGATTGGGCTGCTGAACGAGCAGAAGCAGGCCATCATCCACCGCGCCGTCACTCGCGGCCTCAACCCCGACGTCCCACTCAAGCCCTCTGGTATCCCATGGATCGGCGACATTCCGGCGCATTGGGAGGCTCGCAAACTTGGCTCATTATTTTTGCGACACGGAAGTGGAACGACGCCGTCTGGTGATGCCTATTACGGCGGCGGTGTTCCGTGGGTGATGAGCGGCGATCTGAAGGATGACCTTCTTGTCACTACGAAGCGAACTGTCACTGAATCGGCTCTGAAAGACTTCAGCGCATTGAAGCTCCACCCAAAGGGATCGTTACTCGTCGCGATGTATGGTGCGACGATTGGCAAGACGGGCGTATTGAACATGGCGGCATGTTCCAATCAGGCTTGCTGCGCACTAGCCTCCCCACGCTCGACAGTTAATCCGGTGTTCATCCAATCCATCGTCATCATGGCACGCCCTCACTTGATGCAGCAAGCTTACGGGGGTGGACAACCGAACATAAATGCTGAGGTTGTTCGTTCTCTGCGAGTGCCGCTGCCGCCATTGGCTGAGCAAGATTCCATCCTTGCGTATTTGGATGGCGCAACAATTCCCCTCAACACTGCCATCGCCCGCACCGAACGTGAAATCGCCCTGATGCAGGAATACCGTACCCGCCTGACCACCGACATCGTGACGGGCAAGCTGGACGTGCGGGAGGCAGCGGCGAAGTTGCCGGAGTTGCCATCCGATGATACCCCAGAACCAGTCGTCGACGAGCTTTTGGAAGAATCTGAACTGGAAACAAATCAAGAATGAGCAATTATCCAAAAGGATCAGAGTGGCGGCTGTGGGATCTCCACATCCATACCCCAGCCTCATACAACTACTTAGGAGGGCGTTTTGCTACGATGACGCCAGCCGAGAAGATTGCTGCGACAAACCTGATCATTTCCAATATAAATGAAAGCGAGGTGGCCGTCTTTGCCATCAATGACTATTGGACTTTCGATGGCTATCTTGAACTGCGCAAGGCACATGAGGCCGGTGAAACAATTCATAAAGCCGTGTTCCCGGCGATTGAGCTCCGGATCGAATCAGCATCTAATCACCGCCTGAACATCCACGTCATTCTGTCGGATAAACTCACGGTTCAGCAGCTGAGTGATTTTAAGGGCCAGCTCAGGCTCAGACTGATTGACCGTCCTCTCTCGGATGAGGCCCTCATAGAATATGCGCGAAGGCTTGATGCTGCCAAAGCCAAGAAGCATGGCGCACAGGATGGCTATCTGGATGATCCTGTTGTACTTGCCCAGCTTGGTGCAGAGACGGCAGAGATTACAAAGGCATCATTTGAAACAGCATTAAAAACCATCCCCCACGACCATCGGTTAGTCATGGTGCCTTACGACTGCTATGGCGGTATGGAAAAAATCGATTGGGAAGTCCAGCCGGCCGAAGACCTCTATTTCATGCAACTGGTCGATGTTGTTGAGGACCGCAATAAGAAGAACATCGACTTGTTTGCCTGTCGTGAAACACCTGCGAACAGAGCTTTCATCGAGAACTTCAAGGCTACCATTGGAGGCCGCCCAAAGCCTTGCGTCTCTGGTAGCGATGGCCATTCTATTGCCTCGTTTAAGACATGGCGTACGGAAACAAATACCAAGAAAACGTGGATCAAGGCAGACCCAACTTTTGAAGGACTTCGGCAAATCATTTTTGAACCAACTGCCCGAGTGCGAGTTCAGGAGAAAAATCCTGGACTGAGCTACACAAAACCATTTTTTAGTTCGGTTTCGATTGCGAACGAGATGTCGCCCTTTCCCGACAGCTTACTTTATGAGAACCCCCGTTTCGGTGAGCAGTCGAGGCTCTTACTGAACAGTGACCTTGTTTGTGTGATTGGAGGGCGCGGAACCGGAAAAAGTTGTCTGGTTGATTATCTCGGAAAGGCATTCGGCCCAGCTTCCAAAACGATGCCTGACGTTCTGAGCGAAGACTTCACCGTGGTCTTCAATAAGGATCTTGCGAGTACAGCCACCCATCACGCGAAGGAGGGAGCAGAACTCCCCTTCGTCTATATCTCGCAAAATGAGGTGAAGACGAAGGTCACGACAGGAACCGTCGGCGATGAGATCAAAAAGATGCTTGGTGTGCAGGGCCTGTCGTTTGACAGCGAAGTGGACACCAAGATCCAAGACTTCCGGTCTGCTGTAGATAAGTACAAAATTTGGTTCAAACAGACGAACGAAAAGGGGGAGGCGATTCATGACCAAGCGAGCATCGAATCCCAGATCGTCCGGAATCAGAGCCTCCTTGAGTCGATTACGACTGAGCAAAACAAGGAGAAGCTGGAGCGCTTCACCTCCAATGTTTCAAAGATTGCGGGGGCTAAAGACAAAGCAAGTCGTCTTAGTTTCCTGAAAGAGGAACTGGAGACGTTTAAGGCTGAGTTTGACCTAAAATCCAGCGCCATTGACGCCACGATTCCACTACTTGACATCACTGCACAGGCGGAGGCCATTCGTCTACGTGGCGAGCAGGCTGAGGCAGAAGTTGCGACCTGTGAACAAGACAATACCCAAATCCACGCTGATTTTGCCCAAGTTTATACAGGGGATCTCGCCGGATTGTTGCAAAACGCCGAGTCATACAGAAATGCTATTGAGAATCTCAAGATCAGCATCTCCAAGATTGTGGCGAAACAAGAGGAACTTGTCGCCGCAGAAGCAAAGCGTAAGACGATTCCTCAGCTTATTGCAAATGAACTTATCCGCCATAAGAAAACCATCAATGAGAGATGGGAAACTATTCAACAGGGACAACCTGATTGGACGCCGGAGCAGAAAGACCTGATGAATAGGATACTCGCGGATCGTCAGATTACCCTTGAGGGACGCATCATTTTTGATCTGCCGGTATTTCTCTTAAAGCTCAAAGAAGTCTTGAGTTTGAGATCGTTTAAGGCAACGAACGTACTTTCCACCGAGGATCGAATCCAGCAGCATTTCAATATAACTGATACGAAGTCATTTTTGGAGTTCATGCAGAGTAAACTCCATCAGGTAGAGGAGGACGGCTATGTTTCAGGGGATCTTGTCGGGCTCTTTTATGATGTCGCACAGAGATCGACGTTTCTCCGTGTCGAACCAGTCATTTCCTACAGTGGTCAGCCATTGGAGCGTTTGTCAGTTGGCCAAAAAGGAACTGTTTACCTGTGCCTTAAACTGGCCACCCAGGCATTCACTCAGCCATTGATCTTTGATCAACCGGAAGACGATCTCGACAACGAGTTCATCATTGAAGAACTGGTCGAAATTTTTTGCGGGATTAAACAGTTTCGGCAGGTCATCCTTGTCACCCACAATGCGAACCTAGTTGTCAATGCCGACGCCGAGCAGGTGGTGGTTGCCGAAAATAACAATGGAGTGCTGAAATACACTTCTGGGAGTCTAGAGGACCCTGTGACAAATAAGGCGGTTCGCCGGATTCTGGAAGGTGGCGATGAAGCTTTCTTGAAGCGCGAGCTGCGATACAACCTTAAATAGAAACTCAACCAGGACAACGCCATGACCACCGACACCACCGAAAAAGGACTCGAAAGCCTGATCATGCGACACATGACGGGGACGGATGGCTTGTTATCTGGAGTGACGGGAGTTATGGCCGCCGAGCCTCCCGTGCCCTACGGCGGCAGCGGCTGGTTTGCAGGCAGTTCAGCGGCCTATGATCGCGAGTACGCAGTGGATAGCGAGCACCTGCTTGCCTTCCTCCTGACCACCCAGCCGGAGGAGTATGCGAAGCTCGGGATTGACGATTACAAAAACACCCACGGCATGGCGCGGCAGAAGTTTCTCGCCCGTCTGCAAGGGGAGATCACCCGGCGCGGGGTGATTGATGTGTTTCGACACGGGATCAAGCACGGGCCGCTCAGCTTTGACCTGTTCTATGGCACGCCCTCACCGGAGAATGTGAAGGCTGTGGCCCGCCATGCGACGAACAGGTTCAGTATTACCCGGCAACTCCACTACAGTCGGGAGGAAACAAAGAGGGCGCTGGACTTGTGCGCCTTCATCAACGGACTGCCGGTGGCGACCTTTGAACTGAAGAACAGCCTGACCAAGCAAACGGTCGAGGATGCAGTTGAGCAATACAAACGTGACCGCGATCCCCGTGAGACCTTGTTCCAGTTTGGCCGCTGCGTCGTCCATTTCGCGGTGGATGACCATGAGGTGGCGATGTGCACGGCCCTCAAGGGCACGAAGGGCACGGCAAAGGAATCGTGGTTTCTGCCTTTCAACCAGGGCTGGAACGATGGAGCTGGCAACCCGCCAAACCCGAATGGCATCAAAACCGACTACCTGTGGAAAAGCATTCTTTCCCCAGCCCGTCTCACCGAGATTCTGGAGAACTATGCCCAGATAGTGACTGAGGTGAACAAGAAGACGGGGAAGAAGAAGCAGGTGCAGATTTTCCCGCGCTTTCATCAGCTTGAAGTGGTGCGAAACATCCTCGCTGATGTCGCCGCCGTTGGTGCGGGCCACCGCTACCTTATTCAGCATTCGGCTGGCAGCGGAAAATCGAACTCCATTGCCTGGCTGGCGCATCAGTTGATCAGCCTGCGCAAAGATGGGACCGAGGTCTTTGACTCGATCATCATCATCACCGACCGCCGCCTCCTTGACAAACAGATCCGCGAGACGATCAAGGGCTTTGCCCAGGTCGGCAGCATTATCGGCGCAGTGAAGGAGGGCGCGGGCCACTCGAAGGCGGAGCAGCTCGCCAAGTTCCTCAAGGAAGGCAAGAAGATCATCATCTCCACGGTGCAGACCTTTCCATTCGTCCTCGACAGCATTGGCGAGGAGCATCGGGGCGGGAAGTTCGCCATCATCATCGACGAAGCGCACTCCAGTCAGGGCGGCAAGACTTCCACCGCCGTCAGTCAGGCGCTGGCGGACAGCGAGGACGAGATCAACGACGCTCTGGAACAGCGTATAAAATCCCGCAAGCTTGCCAAGAATGCCAGCTACTTCGCCTTCACCGCCACGCCCAAGAACAAGACGCTGGAGATGTTCGGCGTGCCGTATTCCGTAGGTGACGAGGTGAAGCACCGCCCATTCCACGGCTACACGATGAAACAGGCGATCCAGGAGGGCTTCATTCTCGACGTGCTCAAGCACTACACGCCGGTGGAGAGCTACTACCGGCTCGCCAAGACCGTCGAGGGTGACCCGGAATATGACGTGAAGAGGGCGCGCAAGAAGCTGCGCGTCTATGTGGAGAGCCATAGTAAGGCCATCCGTGATAAGGCCGAGATCATGGTGGACCATTTTCTCGAACAGGTGATCGGTCAGCACAAGATTGGTGGACAGGCGCGGGCCATGGTCGTCACCGGTAGTATTCAGCGGGCGATTGAGTATTTCGTTGCCTTCCGGGACTACCTCACGGTATTGAAAAGCCCTTACCAGCCCATTGTTGCCTTCTCCGGCGAACCTGAATACAAAGGTGAGAAGGTCAGCGAATCCAAGCTGAACGGCTTCCCGAGCAACGACATTCCTGACAAAATTCAGGAAGACCCGTATCGCTTCCTCATCTGCGCGGACAAGTTTCAGACCGGCTACGACGAGCCGCTCCTGCACACGATGTATGTGGACAAGGTGCTTTCTGGTATCAAAGCCGTGCAGACGCTCTCCCGCCTGAACCGGGCCCACCCGAAGAAGCACGACGTCTTCGTCCTCGATTTCCAAAATGACACGGAGATGATTGAGAAGTCATTCGCCGACTATTACCGTACAACGATCCTCAGCAAGGAGACGGATCCCAATAAGCTTCACACTCTGAAAGGTGAACTCGACCAGTATCAGGTTTACTCGCCTGAACAGATTTCCTCCCTGGTGGATCTCTATCTGGGTGGTGCTGACCGCGACAAGCTGGATCCCATCCTTGACGCCTGTGTAGCCGTGTATGTGAGCGACCTCGACGAAGACGGGCAGGTTGATTTCAAAGGCAAGGCCAAGGCGTTCACCCGCACCTACGATTTTCTGGCCACGATCCTGCCTTACGGCGTACAGGATTGGGAAAAGCTCTCGATCTTCCTGAACTTCCTAATCTCGAAGCTGCCAGCCCCCATCGAAGAAGACCTCGCTAAAGGCATCCTCGAAGCCATCGACATGGACAGCTACCGCGCCGAGAAGAAGGCAACCATGGCGATAGCCCTGCCTGACGCGGATGCAGAGATCGAGCCGGTGCCGACTTCAGGAGGCGGGCGGAAGCCCGAGCCGGAAATGGACAGGCTTTCAAACATCGTAAAGGAGTTCAACAACCAGTTCGGCGGACTCTTTGCTGATGCAAAGCGGATGGAGGAGCGTATCACCGGTGAGATCCCGAAGAAAGTCTCCGCCGATCAAGCCTACCAGAACGCGAAGAAAAACTCCGACCGTCAGAACGCTCGCATCGAACACGACAAGGCGCTGAAGCGTGTTATCACGGCGCTCTTTACTGACGATGCCCAACTCTTCAAACAGTTTCAAGACAATGATTCCTTCCGCCACTGGATGACGGACACGGTTTTCGGGATGACCTATGATGAATAGAAGCGGGTGTAATTCTGCATAATTTAACCAAAAGTCCATTTCCGACTGAGGCAAAACATAAGAAGCTGCAGAGAATCCACTTAAAAAGCTCAGAATACTGTTCAAACGATTGGAGCCACCTCTCTTAATGCGCGCCACGCGCCTTTGAATTCATCGATGGCGGCTATTAAACCAAGTATCTCTGGAGTGATGTGGGTGGTATCTGATTTAATCATGTAACCAACTGCACCCGTTTACACCCAACAACCATTAAAATACCCATTTGCACCCACAAAAAAGCATAGAAGCTCCGTAAATTCCTCTCGTGGCTGAGAAGACAAATCAATCTTTGTTGCGTCAAAAAATTACAGAGCATACTTGTAAGCAATGCTACAACTGCCACAATCATATAAATGATAAAATAAATATTTAATTTTATTTAATTATGCCCGTACTGGTCATGATGCGGAAATCGTTGGTCCTTATAAGGACAATACGCCAGTCACGATCCCGGTCCGCTTGGTGGGAAAAAAAGTTCCCGGTGCTCCGGCGGAAAGTAGAAATCTCTATGATGTGAGCCAGTCTCTTGCCTGGCTAGCCAAGGAGAGAAGGGATATACAGGAGCAGCCTGGCGGGAAGGTATTCAGGATCTGCTTTCGCCGTTAATGCAATAACTGCAAGGCTGTCACAGGTCATAATGGTCGGTATAGGGTTTGCTATGTCTTTGAATGGAAAGCCAATCGAAATCAAAATCTGGGATTGCAAAGATGGGTGGTTCGGTTACGAATGTATATCCTAAGAGTGAACGAGCTTAAGAGCTCATTGTAGGTGCAACAGCCCTGACGAGCCGCTGGATGAAATCAAACGTTACGCAATATAGGGTCGAATGAACGAAAATCAAAATCATACATGGCGTGCAATGTGCGAAGTCGGTGATTACTTTTCCCGCTTGGGTGGTGCCGCACGTCCTCGCAATATGGCGGAGTCGGAAATTCATCTTTATATAGCCTGCAAGATAATCGAATTGAATGATGAAACTTTTTATTCAAGCAAGTATCTGGATCAGACATTTCTCAAAGCCGCAACTCCTCTAATTGTAAAAACAAATTCATGTTTATCAAATATTTCGCTTCCTGCAACTGAGCTAATACCTTTTGTTATGGATTTTTTTAAATATGCCGATAGCAAACTCAATTCAATAGATAAAACATCGAGATGGCAAGCATTTGGTGCGTATCTTAGAGAAACAAATACATAACAGATTACGAGATCGACAAAGGTGATGGGGTAGAAATATATAAAAACATTGAAGACAATATCATCTATATCTCAAAATTACTTGGTGAATTGATAGATAAAATCATATCAGTGTTTTAGGAGTTTCCGGAATCGCCCCAAAGCGTACGATGAAACCCAAACCTATATGATTAAGTGTTCTGGTTCGTGCCGCTAGAATAAAATAAGTCCATCCCATTTTTATATATTATGCGCATATGAGTTCAACTTTCTACCTTCCACGTAGCCTTTCAAACAATGACAGGACATACACTGAAACGGAGTTGCTCGCCGCTTCTAATTACGTCGTTATATTGGCCGAACCCGGCGGTGGAAAAACTGAACTTATGGGGAGTCTTGCCCAGCAGTTGGGCGCAACAGTTGTTACAGCGAGCAAATTCGGATACGTGGGAGCAAAAGCAAAAAATATTCCGCTGGTGATTGACGCATTTGATGAGTTGGCAAAAGTAGATGCCTCCGGCATTAATAGACTTCTTAGTCAAGCTGAAGCTGCCAACCCAACCCACGTTTACTTGTCGAGCCGATCAAGCGAGTGGGACAACGCCACAACAAACGTTTTCAAAGACTTTTTGGGGCACGCACCTTTGGTGGCTAGGCTATCCGAGTTTGATGAAACGGAACAGCGGGCGATCTTTGATCATCATGTGCCAAGAGAGGACTTCGCAGCGTTCCAGGCCGAGGTTGCTCGATTTGATTTGGAAACGCTTCTCCCCAACCCTCAGTTTCTTAAACTCTTTGCTGACGCCTATATCGAGAGCGAAAGGCGCTTCACCGACAAACGATCAATCTTCGCACAAGCGGTCGAGCGTCTGGCGAAGGAAGCAAACCCCAAGGTAACGAGAATCAATCCGACACTTTCGACCACTCAAAAAGTCAACATATCGTCAGAAGTTTTCACCAAGCTCTTGTTGTCCGGTGCAGAAGGAGTCTGCACAAGCGAAGCCACCGAAAATAGGATGTATCCATTGCTGGCGTCACTATTTGACGGCGACACTGCAGCTGACGGTATCCTCGCAACTCGGCTATTCAAGCCGGGAGATAGTGCGGACCAGCATCGCCCGGTTCACAAGATTGTCGCTGAATACTGCGCAGCGAACTATCTCGTCAAGCGGATGGCAGCCCCATCGGACCCGTTAACCCTACCCAAGTGCCTGCCTATTATCGCACCAAACTCTACAGTACGGGATGAACTCCGAGGGTTGCTAGGCTGGATGGCGGCACTCGGCAACAAACCTATCGAAGAATCCGCAATCGAACTTGATCCTTATGCAGTGCTGGCGAACGGCGATCCTTCCCAACTTGAACATTCGTCCAAGCGCCTGCTCGTAAAGCGGCTGAAAGATATTGAAGTCAAGGACCCTTACTTCCGAAGGGGCGATTCCTGGCGCCAGTTCAGTGTTGCTGGTTTCTTCACCCCAGACGTTGTGGAAGAGATCAAACCTCTTCTTGTGACTGGGAGTGACGGGCACTTGCGTGATCTGATCCTTGAACTTTTGGCAGGGTCACCAGCAATCGAACAGGTAAGAGTTGAGTTGCGACAACTCGTTTTAACACCGGGTGAAAGCAAAAACAGTCGCTTGTTAGCGAATAGGTGTTTACTAGATATCGCTAACGATGACCATCACTCTGACTTGGTTGTTCTTATTTCTGAAGCCAGTAATAATTCACTCAAAATTGCAGCTGAGACTATCGAAACTCTAGGCCAGGAGACTTTTGAGCGAGCTTATCTTGTAGATTTCTTTCGGGCTTGTGTAAACCTTTACCCGAACCACCAGGATAGACATGAGCGTGCAATAGGCGAGCGCTACTTCGTTAAGAAATTCATCAACGGGCTAGACTTTGCGACTACTGAGATGCTCTTAGATGAGTTGACCAAGGACCTAGCATGCATATGCGGAAAGAAGCCGTATGAATGTGACTGCCGAAACGGCATAAGCAAGATTGTGGGGTCAATGATTGATCGGTACTTTGATCTTGCAAAACCGCCGTTTGATCCAATACGGGTTTGGCAATGGGTCGGAAGTCTAAATTTCCATGAGGCCAAAGCTGCAGACCAAAGCAAGGCGGTCCAAGTGCTTCAAAAGGACGACAGCCTGCGCCAGGGGATTATCGCTCATGTGTTCGGGAAACTGACTGACCGTGACGAGATTTTCGAGACCCGGCTTGGTAAGTTCAATAATTGGCAATCCCACACCGGCCTTAGTTTTCGTCCAGATGATCAAAAATATATAATCGATCTGGCCTTTGAGACTGACAACCCGGATTTATGGGTGAGTTTCATGGCTAGACATATGTACCATCTAAATAAAGAAGGTCGAGGTGCAGACAGTTTGCGACGTCACATGCGTGAACAAGCACTGGAAAAGCCCTCATTCATGCGAGAGTGGGCTCAGACTAACAGAGCTACAGAGCAACAATTCAAACGAGAAAAACAAGAATCTCATGTCAGGCATATTCGAAGAATGGGGCGCCGCCGCAGGAAACAAGATGAAATTCGTGCAGCAAATATCAAATATGTCTTAGACAACCGGGAGCTTGTCGAAGGTGGTCGCCATTGGGGGTACTTGGCTCGCTTCGCAGATCTTGTACTTATGGCCCCGGACAAAATTGAGCATGAGTTTGGCGATGAGGCGCTCATTAGGAATGCGCTCAGAAATTGTCTCGATTTTATAGCTCCGCACGTCCCTGATCTTCTCAAACTCGCTGAACTACACTGTGCCTCGAAGCAGCATCAATCGATAAGAATTCTTTATGCGGCTTGCTTGGAGATCATTCGCGGCAAAGGCAACCTAGAAGAAGTTGATCTTCGCCTAATCAGAGCACTGCGTACTCAAATTGACCGGGGTTACAGCGCCATTTCCGAAGAGGACTGTGCAGCGCTGAAGACCGAAGTTAACCGCCTAATTCTCCCTGATAGTGATAGTGCCGAGAAATTTCTCCGGCAATACGTTGAGCCACAACTCGTACAGCCGGAATGCGCTCATCCTGAAGTTTGGTTATTGCGTAGCGATAAGAGCTTCAACCATTTGCGCCCCATGCTATCAATTGAATGGCTTAGAGGTTTTCGCGAATTGGCTTTTAGCCCATTGGGTACACTGTTTGAGATTGCAGCTCAGTATGGCAATCGGGACGATTTGAAAGAAATCATTGCGGAGCGTTGCGCACAGTTCATGTCCGACTGGCCCAACCTGACTGAGAATGAAGATATCGAGCAAAAGCGCACTTTCTGGTTAGTACGTGCGTTGTACTTTTTCAACGATACGCCTGAAACATACTGGAGCTGGCTCAAAGCAGATAAAGACACTCTGTTTGTACTTTACGAGCGGTCTGGGCGAATGAACCATGGTGATCATCCCTATTGGCCCAAGCTCACATCAAACAAAGTAGAAGCCATTCTAGATGCCTTCATCGACAAATGGCCTAAGGTAGACCTGCCGAGCCACTGGGGGACGGGAAGCCCAAAAGAAGAGAACGCATACCGCTTCTTGACCGAAGTGATTTGGTCAATTAATTCAGATGATCCCGATGATGCTATCCCTGTCCTTGATCGGCTTCTTTTTGATCCACGGTTCACTGACTTGCATAAGAATTTGAAGAGCATACATGCCGGTCAAGTGAGAAAGAAAGCACTGAGAGATTTTGAACCGCCGACACCACAGGAAATTGTAAGTCGACTGGACCGCGACACAGTAGTTACCGTGGAAGGTCTGCGTCAACTCGTGATCCAAGAACTTCATGACTTCCAGAAAGCTATTGATGGTGGAGAGTTCAACTCCGCAGATCGTTTTTATGAGAAAGGTGAACGGCTAGGCGAAGTACGGTCTACTGAGATTATTGCTGAGCGCCTCAATTTGAGGCTTGAGCCGCAAGGCATCTCTGTGACGCCGGAACATCAGCTAAAGGGAGCAAAGCGGAGTGATTTTACGGCGACCAAAATGATTGGCGGCAAAAGACGATTGCTTGTTACAGAGGTAAAAGGGCAGTGGCATAAAGAGCTATACACAGCCGCTTCCACTCAACTGCATGAACGCTACTCCATCCACCCAGACGCAGAGCAACAGGGCATTTTCCTCGCAATCTGGTTTGGCGGAGACGAAAAGGTTGCTGGATGTAAAAAACACGGCATCGGAAGTGCTCAGGAACTAAAAAGCAGCATCGAAGCGACGCTACCGCCAGAAATCACAGGGTTAATTGATGTGTTCGTTTTGGATGTGTCCAAGCCTAAATAGAGCTATTTGTCACGAGTGGCAAGACACCCGGAATCACTTCGCGGAATTCCGGGGACATCGATACTCAATTCCAACTAGAAAAATGCATCGGACAAACCGGTGATTTTCATATTAGGGCCAAAAATTACGATGGAATTTGAAATAGACAGCGAGTCCAGAGATCATGTTTTCGAAAGCTTATGTAATGGTTTTTCCTGTAAGCTCGACGATCTTGAAAACATTTTGTTGGGGTTAGATATTGAGCAGATTTACGAGGAGAATTGGAAAAGCATTGATATCCCAGCTGATGAATATCTTTATCAGCATACTATTCAAATTCTAGGGAATCATAAGCCTTTGAAAAAGGTAAATTGGTTCCATTTAACTCGCACAACAAAGCAAAATGATTTTGAAGACGGAATAATACCACTTGGGGGCACCCTAGAGCGAATATGGACAACATTAATAAGCATACCCACCGAGCCAGTAATAAAAGACAATTTGAATTTTCTAAAAAATAATGGCGTTCCCGATTTTCATTACAGGCTAAAGCATAATGACCAATTTCATTGGGGCCCCTATGCTGTGTTGGTCAAAGAAACAGCATTTAATGCGAGTGACTTATCACAGCATGATTACTTGGGAATGCCAGAAATAATTGAAGACATATGCAATGGTTACGAAGAAAGATTTGGAGATTCAATTATTGAGATTTACGAATCTTCCTTGGTCCCCAAAATTGTTAAATTTCAAAGCCACCAACGTCTAGATAGTGGTTGTGTGGAAGCTGCTTTATTTTATGCGTATGAGTTGGTTCGAGGTAATCCTCCTTCGAGCAATTGTGTTACCTGTTTCGATGGGGAGGGTATAAAAATCGAACCATCTTCAGTTATTTCTGTGACTACAGTTGAAAAACAAAAGAAAGAGCCCTAACCAGCCCATAAACGCAGAGGGGAAGGACATTTTCGGTCTGACGGTCTAGGTCGGTGGCACGCTGGTTATGGGAACCGTTGGCTACATACTATCGAATTATGGTCTGTAAAATTTGCTAAGTCAGTCGGAAGTCACTCTAAAAGTAAAACTTACATGCGTGACCCTTCAAACGTTAATAAAAGAGGAGGCGGAAGAGATGTCAGACAACGGCTCAATAATCCCGATTAGCGATGAGCAAGCAAAACTTGGGCAGGAAATTATCAAAGCATTTAGTAGTCTTGGCTCCTTCTTCAAGGATGCATTAGGGAGTGTCCCGAGTGATTTAGTCGGCTACATGGGAGGAGACTGGCTCAGAATGCGCCGGGCCGAAAACATAGCAAAGATGATGAATCTTACACGTGAGAAACTTGAAACTAGGGGTGTGAAATTCACAGAGCCTGCCAGTCTCACCGTTGCTCTTCCAATCCTTAGAGGATCTGCCGATGAAAGCCGGGAGGAACTTCAAGACCTTTGGGCCCGCCTTATGGCGGCAGCGCTGGATCCGTCAAGGTCGGGTAAAGTTCGCCAAGGGTTTGCCGAAGTAGTCTCAAAGATGGATCCTGTTGACGCTTTAGCGCTGGAATTCTTAAACAACAAGAAGACCATCAGGAATAAAGCCTACGATGGAGGAAACCAACTAACGGAATATGCTAATGAGCTTAATCTCTCGAAAGATGAATTGGAAACATCAGTTTGGCACCTCAGTAAGTTGGAGCTATTGGATGAGTTTAGAATGGAACAATCCGGTTTAACAGCTTTCGCAAGAGAACTTCTACTGGTTGTCTCTGACTGATCTGTCTGGGAGTAGTGAGGGGTGACATGCCTAATTATTGATAAGATAGGGGAATTCCCAACAAGAAAAATAGACACTGACCGCCCAAGGACCAGAAAAGGGGACAGATATATTATCTCCACGTAAGATAATTCCGTAACGTAAATCGGGGACAGAGCACAATTTTATCTGTTGCCAACAAAATAATGCACCGGATAAACCGGTGATCATAGTGTTAGCCGTTTTCTATCATGCGCGAAATTGTTGTCGACAAAAGTTTTCTCGATGGTGCTCCTGGCACTCAGGTTCTCGATGTGTTCACAACCCACAAGGCGTTGATTATTGAGTCCTTGTTTTTCGAACTCATGACCACAGGTGCAAAAAGTCAGGTTCGTTGTTTCTCAAAGGTGCCTGATCAACCCGCTTCCTTCTCTCTTATTCCAAACATTGGCACACTTTTACGCTATGAGTTTGAAACGCGTAAACCATGCCTTCCGTTGGATGATCGCCGCATTGAAGGCACATATATTTTCAACGCAAAGCTTTGTAACGGAACGTTTGTTCCAGAAGGTCAAGTTTTGGCCGATCTTGAAGAAATGAAAACACATGTTGAAGCTGACACGAAATCATTTCTTGAGAGATGCCAGGTGATACATCTGTACTTCCCGGAACTTATCGGCATTGAGTTCAGAGATTTTCCTGCTGCTGTTGCCAACGCCAGGCTGTCGTTAGCAACGGATTTCACCCGCGTTCGCAATATCTATGCAAAGCTTCATGCTGAAGCTCCTGAGCATGAAGCTCTCGAACCAGAACTACTTGGCCCACAATGGGCTTGGTTTCGCTGGGTACAAAGCCAAATGCTTGCTGCTCTTCGCATTTTTGGCAGATATCAATGCCGTATTCCAGATGCGCCCACTCCACGAGTACTACGGAATGCAGAGCACTCTATGCTAGATGTTGATTACATCCTCGCTGCTTCGTTGGCTGGAGCTATCGCCACAAACGACGCAGAAGTTGAGGAAGATTTTCGCTTACTTTGCCCAAATGGTCTTGTTATCAAACCGTTGCACTATAACGGCTAACGAACAAGGTTCGTGTTATCCCTTGTCTTCTTGGTCTCTGTGCGCTATTATATTAGTAATACGTAATACGTAATAAATGGAGGCATTATTATGCATAAGAAAATGACGATCTCGCTTGATGAAGCGGTGTATGAGGGGTTGTATCGGACCATTGGCCGGCGACGTATGAGCCAGTTTATCGAGGATCTGCTTCGTCCGCATGTCCTGGACAGTTCGTTGGATGCTGGTTATCAGGCTATGGCTGCCGACCAGGAGCGGGAGACCGAGGCAAAAGAATGGTGTGACGCTCTGGCAAAGGATATGGTTAATGAAACGCGGTGAGGTGTGGTGGGTGGAGTTTGATCCGGCCGTGGGGACGGAGATCCGTAAGACCAGGCCCGGTATTATCATCAGCAACGACGCAGCCAACCGCAATCTTGCCCGGGTGGTTATCGTGCCACTGACCAGCAGTGTGGCCCGTCAATATCCCGGTGAGGCATTGGTGACCGTGGATGGAAAACAGGCCAAGGCCATGGCGGATCAGATCATGGCTGCCGATAAAAGCCGCCTGAAAAGCCAGCTTGGTGTTGTATCCAAAGCAGATATGCGCTTGGTGGAAGACGCCATCCGCGTTCATTTGGGGCTGCGCAAATAGGTTTTTTGGTTGTGTATCGGATGTTGAATAACATGTAGTGGTTAAGACCTGATCTGGCAGTTACCAGATTGTAGGAGGTTTTTGTCAGATCAGGCCTAAACTGCTTCAGGTAAATGCAGAATAATTTTTCTTGCACACCACTCAGCAACAGGAAGTGGGCTATGTTGAGGAGAATCAGTATGGTCTTCTCAACTCTTTTCATCCTCAGATGTCCCACAGTTTTGGAGAACACTATCCAACAGGCTAATGTTTCTCATTAACCGCTGTACTGATTCCATTTTTTCGAGGGCATCAACCCAATTGTATCCTATTGCCTCAACACCTGGGGTTTCAGGAACACTGGCAACATAGCCTCTGCGAACTTCATCCCAGGCAATATTCAAAGAGAGCCTGGGATAAACTTTTTTCTCCTGCCATGTTTTTTGGACCGGGGGTCTCCCTTCGAATATTTCAAAGTAGATTTCAGGAAGATCACGCCTCACGGCATCAAGAGCGTAACTCACTCCATCCGCAGGCTTCTCTTTGAGCGTAAGCGCTACTTCAACCGGATCAAATCCCCACCCCACACACCAACGAGCAAATGAATATCCCCTTTTATCAAGCCCCTGTTGCAGGCGAGCATCGATATCGTGTGAACGCTGGGGGCCTTTCTTGGACATTGGCCGGATCAACTTGGCGTCCCGCAATACTCCGTGGACAAAATTAATCTTCGTGTAGCCGAAAAGGTTGGATATTTCAATCACGCTCATTCCATTGGAAAATACTTCGCAGATTTTTGCATGAAAATCGGACCTCAACCCCTCGATCTGCGTAAAACTATCAGTAGGCATAAAAGTCACTCCCTTGCCGAGTAGTCTACGGCGTTAAAAAATATAGGGCCTTGCCGATGGCGATATCAAACATGAGTACCTTTTGACCATCGAAGTACACTTCGTTTACAATCGAATCATTGTTCTTCAGAGAGATATGAAGAAAATTCTTCTTGTTTTTTTGGCGGGATGCAAAATGAAGGGTTTGGACATCGCCATGGGGATGGTGCCGGTTTATTTCCGTTGCAAGGTCAATCTTGCTGGCTTCTTTTCCTGATCGTTTCCAGTATCCTTGCATAAAATAGAGCAGGGAAGATTTGATCAAAGAAAAGTTTTGAAGATTCCCCAAGATGATACAATCCCAAAATTGAACATGGATGTTTACCTTCCTCTCAAATCGTGTCCGCACTTGATTGCGTGCATCTTTGTATTCGAAACATTCCATTTCGCCACTGATCTTAATCCTGATACCGTCTAATTCAAAATCAAGCATTCTCTTCTTCCACCTCGTGCCATAATTTCATCAAATATGAAGGGGACACCTTGAGTTTACGAGCTTTGAGCAAGTATTCAGCAATAGGGCGAAAGCCAGTCCCTGCTATCTTCAATTCTCTAATCTCTCCCCAATAGGCGAGTACCTTGTGTTTTAATGTGGGAGTGCGGCCTCGCTTGAGTAGTCCCGCTACCTTAGCTTGACGCAGGTGGGTAAAGTCTTCATACTGTTCTTTCTGGGCAACACGGTATCCCTTACCCTTGATGGTGTCCCAGCCAGATCGGCGGGCAGCCAAGACAAACGCACAATATCTGCTGAATCGGCCTGGTAAGTCGGGTCGTTCTTTCTGGAGCTGGAATGTTTTTTTGTACCCAGTCTGAAAAATCGATACTCGTTGTTCTTCAGGAAGAGAAGCAATCCATGAAAACAGGCGATTTCTCTCTGTTAAAGTCAGTCCAGTGACTGGATTGAGCACATCTTCCATTGTCTTCTTATCCACAGGTATAGGTCAAGGTTTCCCGCATCCGAAAATGCGAGGTTTCAAGAGATGTTTGCTGTAAAGCCTGCTCATGGGATAATCCATGACTGACACACTCAAGATACCGTTCTTGGGCAAAGTTATGTTTGAGGCCATGACTGCCACGACCACGAGCATATTGCCCAGTTTCCCGAGCGGCTTTATTGATGGCCTCAACATAGGCATGATATTCGCTTTCCAGTTGGCTATGGGCCATGATGTAGCTCTTCAGGCGGTAATATGTTTCCAAAGAAACGAAATGATCTGTTTCTTTCCCGCCTTTTTCTATAGAGGCCACGACACCAACCAACTTTCCAGTAACAGGATCCTTTCCAGTGCAGCGAAGCCCTTTTATGGTGAGAGGATTTTTGAGACGCTGATTACTGGGCGCACCAACACCTTCAGTTCGCAGGCCGCCTTCGTATTGGAGTGAAGCTTGCAGTTGGAATGTCGGGTTGGAAATTTTCTCGATCAACCGCACAGGATCGGGGTAGGCCCTGTTGCCAAATACCTTGCTTGATTTGGCCAGTCGGGCCTTGCTTTGTGTGTAAAATCCCATGCGCAACTTTTCTGTTTCCAATGGGGCCACATTAAGGTTATGGCGTCCGACATAGAAATTGATGGCATATTCCAGCTTGCCCAGTGCGGAAAGAACGGTCTCCATGGTCTGCCGTGACCTTTTATTAACGACATAGTAATCAAGTTTTTCTGTCAGATATTCGGCCATGTCTTCTGCGAC